>NZ_JBEXEX010000001.1:445054-475953 GCF_040606445.1 Streptomyces sp. NPDC005408
GAGCACAGCATGATGCGGTCGGCTTCGCCCAGCTTCTGGGTGCGCAGCACGACGCCGTCATCACGGAACAGGCTCATGGAGCCATTGTCCCGTACGGACGGCGGCCGACCGCCATCGGATGCTCAATCCTCCACGCGCTCCTCGAGGTGCACGGTCACCGAGTCCCCCGCCTCCTTCCCGATCGCCTTGCGTACGTCCGCCTTCACCGGCAGCTTGTGCGTGCCGTCGCCGAGGGCCATGAAGGAGCTACGGAACGGATGGCCGTCGATCGTCCCTCTGACCTTGACCAGGCCCCGCGTCCCGAAGTACTCGACCGACTCGGGCCACACCAGATACGTCCAGCCGCCCTTCTCAGGGCTCTTCTGCAGCGTCGCGCTGAATTGTTTGTCCATGCAGGTAGGACGGCGCGAGGCGGGCAAACTCATCGCGGCCCTCCGGATCGGGGCGGGGTCCGGTCGGGTTTCGCGATGGAACAATCCATACGAGAATTGGACAAACACCCCTGACGTGCGGGCCACGCCACCATTGCAGCGATCGGGGCCAGCGTGTCGTCCAGCGATAGCAGGTTGAGTGCGCACCCCTTCGACACTACGAACGCCGAAGGCACGGCGGAGCGTGACGATGCGCTGAGCAGAGCCGTCCTCAAAGCCGTCGAGGTGACCGGGGCCCATGCGGGGAGTGTGTTCCTGATCTCGCGCGACCGTCACACGCTGATACTCGCCGCGACGGCCGGGATGCCGCCTTCACTGCTCGGCGGCTGGCGGCGGATTCCTGCGACCAGTCCCATTCCCGTGGCGGAGGCGTTCCGCTCCGGGCGGACGGTTCATCTGGTCGACGGCGATGAGACCATGCGGCGCTTTCCCCAGCTCGCAATGGCATTGCCCTACCCTTTCGGCTCCGCATCCGTACCGGTCGTGGCGGGGCAGCACACCTTCGGGGCGATGGCCGTGGTGTGGGCCGCCGGGTCCGGAGGGACAGGGCTGTCCAAGGCGCAGCGACGGCAGTTGCGCACCACGGCCGCACGCCTCGGCACATCGCTCGCCGGGCTGAGCGCGCGCGGCACCGACGTCGGGTGCGACATGGAGACCCTACCGGTGGAGGTCCCGGTACCTTCCGCCTCTGTGGTGCGGGTAGGCCTTTTCGACTGGAACCTCGAAACCGGAGCCATCGAAGCGGATGCCACGTTGTGTGCGGCCTTCGGCCTTGCGCCGGACGAGTACGACGGACAAGCGGTCACGCTGGAGGCCAAGTTGCACCCCGCGGACCGTCCCGGTTTCCGGTCTGCCGCCCGTACTGCGGTCGAGGAGGGCCGCGTCCTCGCCCAGAGTCTGCGCGTGCCGGAGAAGGGCGGCGGTCACCGCACCATCGAGCTGTGGGGCCGGGTACCTGAACCCGACGCGGACCGGGAGGCGCGGCCTCACCTGGTGGGTGGCGTCCTTGACCTGGGGGCCGGTATGGCCGCCGTCGCGGCGATCGAACGGCTCACGGACGGCTTCTTCTCGCTCGACCGTGAGGGGCGTGTGGCCTACGCCAACCACAGCCTGGTGCGGCTGTTGCACGTACGTCGGGAGGATCTGGTGGGCCGCCGCCCCTGGGAGGTCCTGCCGTGGCTGGCCGATCCGGCCTACGAAGACCGTTTCCGTGCCGCCAGGGTCTCCCAGCAGCCCGTCTCCTTCCTGGCCCAATCCCCCGACCGATGGCTCGTGTTCTCCCTCCGCCCGGACGCGCAGGGCATGACCGGCTGGGCTGCGCCGGCCGGACAGCCGCTCCCGGCCGGGGCCGCGCCCGGAGCACCGCCCGAGGAGGCAGGAGGGGCCGCCCCGTCCTCATCGCGGCCCGTGCCGACACCCCTGGGCGCCATCTACCGCGTCCTTCAGATGAGCAGCGCCTTGACCGAGGCGGTCACCGCGCGCGAAGTGTGCGATGTCGTCGCCGACCAGCTCCTGCCCGCCGTCGGCGGAGATCGACTGGCGATATACGTGGTGCACGAGCGGCACGTACGTCTGCTGTCGCAGCGTGGCTACCGTGAGAGCTTCATGGAGCGGTTCGACGGCATGCCGCTGCATCTCGCCGCCCGGGAGCCCGTGACCGGGGCGCTGACCTCCGGGGTGCCGCTGTTCATCGAATCGCGAGAAGAGTTCAGCGGGGCCTATCCCGAGCTCCGGGCCGATTCCAGCTCCTTTGTGTTCCTGCCCCTGATCGCCTCAAACCGCCCCGTGGGTGCCTGCGTCCTGGGCTTCGACGAGGTCCACCGGTTCTCCGACGAGGAGCGAAGCCTCCTCACCGCGCTGAGCGGGCTGATCGCCCAGGCGCTGGAACGTGCCCGGCTCTACGACGCCGAATTCACCCTCGCCCGGGGTCTGCAGAACGCGCTGCTTCCGCACCGACTGCCCACATTGCCGGGCGTCCACATCGCCGGCCGGTACGTGCCCGGTACCCGCGGGATGCACATCGGCGGCGACTGGTACGACGCGATCCCCACCGACCGCGGCGTCGTGCTGGTCGTCGGAGACGTCGAGGGCCACAACGTCGCCGCCGCAGCAACGATGGGCCAGCTGCGAAGCGCGGTACGGGCCTTCGCCTCCGCGGGCCACCGGCCCGGCGACGTGATCGCCAGCACCAACCGGCTGCTCATCGACCTCGACCCCGGGCTGCTCGCCAGCTGCTGTTACGCCCTCCTCGACCCGGGTACCGGAGTCACTCACGTGGTCCGCGCAGGCCACTGCCTGCCCCTGCTGCGCAGGCCCGACGGACACACGGAGATCCTGGATCTGTCGGGTGGCCCGCTGCTCGGCGTGGAGCGCACCGCCGACTACCCGGAATCGGAACTGAGTCTCCTGCCCGGCTCGGTCCTGGCCCTCTACACGGACGGACTGATCGAGACACGTGACTCCGACATCAGTGTGGGCATGGACCGACTGCGGACCTCGCTGGCCCATGCCGGTGCGGGCTCCCTCGAAGAACTGGCCGACGCCCTCCTGCGGGACGCCCGCCAGTCTCCGAACCGGACGGACGACATCGCATTGCTCCTCACCAAATACACCCATGCCTCGCGGCCGACGTCCCCCGCCGGGTGAGCAGAAGCAGGCACCCGGGCGGGCGGCGTCAGGTCACCTCCCCCCGGCTGCGTGCGTTCACATACGCCGTCGTCGCGCTGATCCGCTCCGCCGCGGTCGCCGGCCGCACCTCGTCCGGCTCGCACTCCCACTCCCGGCCCCCGCCGACCGGTCTCAGCAGCAGCCGCGGCCCCGCCTCCCCCATGAGCCGGCCCACCTGGCCGGTGCGGATGTCGACGACGTACGTCCCGATGGGCGGCGTCACCGTGCTGCTCCTCCTTCCTTCGGCAGTACTGCCGTGAGCATGCGGACGATGTCGATGGTGCAGCGCCCCAATTCGACCAGGGGACAGGGCGCCTCCCGTGCGTACGAAGCGGGCTCCAGACGCAGCGACGGCAGGGTAATGCCGGACCGTTCCAGGGCCGTACGCAATTTGTTCACAGCTTCCTCCGCCTCTTCGATGCATTCCATCGAGTGCCGCGGGTTTTCCTTGCTCGCCATGGCTTCCCTTCCCGATCCGATTTCACGTTTCGCATTACAACGGTGACGGTGCGGAGCTACTCTCGACAGAGGTATGCGCACTACAACTGGGCAGCTGCACAAGGGGTTTGATCCATGGCCAACGGTTCACGGCAGGCGGCTTGGGAGTTCTTCGGGACCGAGTTGAAGCGGCTCCGGGAGCATGCGGGATTCACACAGTCGGCCCTGGGCGCGCGGGTTTTCGTGTCGGGCGGATACATCGGCCAATTCGAACAGGCCATTCGGAAGCCGCAATTGGATGTGGCGCAGCGGATCGATGAGACGCTGCAAACCGGAGGCTTTTTCGAGCGGATGTGCCGGAAGCTGATCAAGGAGGAGCGGTACGCGGACTACTTCGCGCACGCGGCGGAACTGGAGCGGCTCGCTACAGAGATCTGCGAGTACGCGCCGGCGGTGGTCCCGGGTCTTCTCCAGACCGCCGAGTACGCCCGCGCCGTCTACCTGGCGAGCAACCCGCTCGCCACCGACGAGTACATCGAGGAGATGGTCAGGGTGCGCATGGACCGCGCCCAGATCCTCAAGGACGCTACACGGCCCGTGTATTGGGCGATCCTGCACGAGACCGCGCTGCGCATCCCGGTCGGCGGCCCCGCCTCGATGGCCCGGGAGCTCTACCACATCGCGGCCATGGTGCGCGAGCACAAAGCGCTGGTGCAGGTGCTCCCCTTCGCGGCCGGGGCCCACCCGGCGATGGGCAAGATGATGGCGCTCATGGAGTTCGAGGACGCCCCGCCAACTGCCTATACAGAGGCGGTGTTTTCGGGGAATCTGCTGGACGATCCGGCGGTGGTGAAGCGAACGCAGGCGCATTACGATCTGCTCAGGGCCGCCGCACTGTCGCCGGAGGCGTCCCTGGCCCTGATCGAGTCGGCGGCGGAGGACTACAGACGATGCGAGAGTACGACTTGAGCACCGCCCGGTGGCGCAAGAGCACGTACAGCGGCGGCGACGGCGGCGAGGATTGCGTCGAGGTCGCGTACGACTTCACCGGCGCCGCCGCCTGGCGTAAGAGCACGCACAGCGGCGGCGACGGCGGGGAGTCGTGCGTAGAGGTCGCGGACGGCTTCCCCGGCGTCGTCCCCGTCCGCGACAGCAAGAACCCCGCCGGCCCCGTCCTCGTCATCGGAGCCGCCAGTTGGACCGCTTTCGTCGAGGGTGTTCGCCGCTAGGTGGCGTCATCTCCACGTCCTTGTTGATGGCGCGGGCCATGATCACGCCGATGAGGATCAGCCCGACGCCGAACCAGGACGCCGCGGCGTCGAAGATCAGGGAGACGACGCCCACCGGGATGATCAGGCTCGCCAGCGGGATCAGCAGATTGCGGACCGGCGGTGGGGGTCCGCCGGTCCGGCTGCGGACGACCTGGGGGTACCACTCCGAGAAGCTCATCGCGGTGACGATCGCGGCGATCTGGATGATCCATACGGTCCAGAGGTTGTCCGGATTGTGCAGGACGAGGTCGCCGAAGCCGCCCGCGAGGGCCGCGACGAGGAAGGCCGTTCCCCAGACCGCGGTGATCACATCGTTGGTGTGGAGGAACTCGGGGGACTTCCAGTACTCGGGGCCGACCCGTTCGCGTCCGTACTGCATCGTGAAGGGGACTCGTACGGCGATCGAGCCGAAGGCGATGACCACCAGCGCGAGGTTGGAGAGCTCGCCCGCGTATGTCTCCAGCCATCGGTGGGTGCCGGGCGAGGAGGCGGCCCCGACGGCAGCCAGGACGGCGAAGAAAACGACGTCCGACACCTCGAGGATCTTGAGCGAGGTGCCGCGGTGGAGCATGCGCGCCGCGAAGAAGAGCGCCACCGAGACCGCAAGGGCGAGGCCCACCGCCAGTTCGAAACGGCCCGGGCCGACGAGGACCGAGAAGATGATCCACGGGGACATGCCGACGATCGGGCTCTCCAGCGCGGCGGCGAGACGGCCGCCGGGTGCCGTGCTTGAGACAGCTTTCATGGCGGGGGCCCCTTCGCCGGGCAGATCCTCCTGGTTTCCAGCGTGCCGCGAGATCCCCCGCCGCGCTACAGCGGTTCAGATGTCGCGCGGGGCGTCGACGATCTGGGAGAGCGCCACGGTCAGGGCGTTCTCGCGGGTGAAGACGTCCACCGCGCCCAGGCGCCCCAGCCACTTGCGGTGCATGACGGGTTCCACCTTGTCGGCGACGGCCTGGAGGTAGAGGTCGAAACCGGCCCAGTTGTTGCCGGGCTCGACCTTGCCGAAGTACGGGCCCATGTCGGTGGCGGCGATGGCGGTGCTGGTCTCTTTCCACAGGTCCCGTACGAACTCGCGGGAGACCTTGATGTCCTCGCTCGTGCCGAGCCGGTGGACATGGCCGCCGATGTACGTGTCCAGGTCCGTACGGGCGAGCTGGTCGTGGGCCCGCAGGACGCCGGGGACGCTGTCCGCGGTGCCCCAGGCGCGGAAGGGCGCCGAGCCGGGCATCACGACTGTGTCCTCCACCGGCCGGGGGTGCCGCGGATGGCCTGGGAGTGGGCGGTTAGGGTGTCCTTACCCCGCCCCTCCCGGGCGCCGGGCCATAGATCAGGCTTATGGGTTCATAGGTACAGGGCGGGTACCGCGGTGGGAGTGCCGTTGCCAGGGTGGCGTACGAGAGCCGGCTCCCTCCGCACGCGCGCGGGCCGTCTCACTCGCCGGGTCACGCCCAGTGGACCTCGTTCGAAGGGAACCATTCATGCCCCGCCCTCTGCGGATCGCGATCGTCGGTGCCGGCCCCGCCGGAATCTACGCCGCCGACGCCCTGCTGAAGTCCGAGGCCGCCGTCGAGCCCGGCGTCTCCATCGACCTCTTCGAGCGGATGCCCGCGCCGTTCGGTCTCATCCGCTACGGCGTCGCGCCCGACCACCCGCGGATCAAGGGCATCATCACCGCCCTCCACCAGGTCCTCGACAAGCCGCAGATACGCCTCTTCGGAAACGTCGACTACCCGAGCGACATCGGCCTGGACGATCTGCGTGAGTTCTACGACGCGGTGATCTTCTCCACGGGCGCGGACGCGGACCGCGACCTCGACATACCCGGCATCGAGCTGGACGGCTCGTACGGCGCCGCCGACTTCGTGTCCTGGTACGACGGCCACCCGGACGTGCCGCGGACCTGGCCGCTTGAGGCGGAGAAGGTGGCCGTGCTCGGCGTCGGCAACGTCGCGCTCGACGTGGCCCGCATTCTGGCGAAGACCGCGGACGAGCTGCTGCCGACCGAGATCCCGCCGAATGTCTACGACGGTCTGGCCGCCAACAAGGCCCTCGAGGTCCATGTGTTCGGGCGGCGCGGCCCCGCGCAGGCCAAGTTCAGCCCGATGGAGCTGCGGGAGCTCGACCACTCGCCGAACATCGAGGTCATCGTCGACCCCGAGGACATCGACTACGACGAGGGCTCCATCGCCACCCGCCGCGCCAACAAGCAGGCGGACATGGTCGCGAAGACGCTGGAGAACTGGGCGATCCGTGACGTCGGCGGCCGGCCGCACAAGCTGTTCCTGCACTTCTTCGAGTCCCCCACCGAGGTCATCGGCGACGACGGCCGCGTGGTCGGGCTGCGTACGGAGCGCACGCAGCTGGACGGCTCGGGCAACGTCACCGGCACCGGCGAGTTCCGCACCTGGGACGCGCAGTCCGTCTACCGTGCGGTCGGCTACCTCTCCGACGAACTGCCCAAGCTGCCCTTCGACTTCATCAGCGGCACTGTGCCGCACGAGGGCGGGCGCGTCATCGAGGACGGCGAGCACCTCCAGTCGACGTACGTGACCGGCTGGATCAAGCGCGGCCCGGTCGGCCTTATCGGCCACACCAAGGGCGACGCGAACGAGACGGTCGCGAACCTGCTGGACGACCACGCGGGCGGGCGGCTGCACGCGCCGACCGCACCGGCCGAGGATGCGGTCGTCAACTTCCTCGAGGGGAAGGGCATTTCGTACACCACGTGGGAGGGCTGGCACCGCCTGGACGCGGCGGAGCGTGCGCTGGGCGAGGCGGAGGGCCGCGAGCGGGTGAAGATCGTGGAACGGGACGCGATGCTCCGGGCGAGCGGCGCGTAGCCCTGACGGTGCGCCTCAAACGCCGGCGGGGCTGAATTTCAGCCCGTCCGGCGTTTGAGGACACGCCCGAAGGGCGTACGGGGTCTGGGGGCCTGCCCCCCACGCGGCGGAGCCGCACATGTCACAGCCGGGATGGGGGGACCTCCCACGGCCGCCAGGCCGTAGGGGGAGGGCGGGGTGGGGAACAAGCCCGCCGCAGGCGCTACACGTCGCCCGGGACCACCAGCCCCGACTCGTACGCCACGATCACCAGCTGCGCCCGGTCCCGCGCCCCCAACTTCCCCATGATCCGGCTTACATGCGTCTTCGCCGTCAGCGGACTCAGCCCCAGCCGCTCGCCGATCTCGGAGTTGTTCAGACCGCGCGCCACCAGCGCGAGGACCTGGCGTTCGCGGTCCGAGAGGCCGTCCGGGCCGCCCATGGCCGGGGGTTCGTCCGGGATGCGCAGGACGCGGGCGATCAGCCGGGACGTCGGACCCGGCGAGAGCAGGGACTCCCCCGCCGCCACTGTCCTGATCGCCGCGAGCAGTTCGGCCGGTTTCGTGTCCTTCACCAGGAAGCCGGACGCGCCTGCCCGCAGCGCCTCCAGGATGTGCTCGTCGGTGTCGTACGTCGTGAGGACGAGGACCTTCACACCGGCGAGGTCGTCGTCGGCAGCGATGAGGCGGGTCGCCTCGATGCCGTCCATTTCGGGCATACGGATGTCCATGACGACGATGTCCGCGCGTTCGCTGCGGGCCAGTTCGACGGCCTCCGCACCGGTGCCGGCCTGGCCGACGACCTCCATGTCGCGGGCGGACTCGACGAGCATCGCGAACGCGGCGCGCACGAGCCGCTGGTCGTCGGCGAGAAGGACTCGGATCACGCTCATGCGGTGGCCTCCGATGACTGGAGCGGCAGGGCGGCCGCGACCTGGAACCCGCCGCCGTCGCGCGGCCCGGCTGCCAGTGTGCCGCCGACGCTGCGGGCGCGCTCGCGCATCCCGACGATGCCGTAGCCGGAGCCGGCGGTGGCGCCGGGGGCGGTGCCGTCGTCGGTGACGGTGACGCGGAGGCGCCCGTCGGCGGCTTCGACGGCGACGCGGATACGGACACCGGGCCCGCCGTGGCGCACGGCGTTGGTGAGCGACTCCTGCACGATCCGGTAGGCGGCGGCCTCCACGGCGGGCGGTATGCGGTGCTCTCCGGTGCGTACGTCCAGGTTCGCCTCTGCCGCCCGTACGAGATCGGGCAGCGACGCCAGATCGGGCAGCGGACCCACCGCGTCCGGGCCGTCCGCCCGCAGCACCTCCAGGGTGGTACGGAGCTCACCGCGGGCGGTCCGGCAGGTGTCGGCGATGTCGTCGAGCGCCTTGGCGACGGCGGCACGGTCGAGACGGTCGGGATCGACGGTCAGGACGTGCGAGGCGACGGATGTCTGCACGCCGATGAGGGTGATCGAGTGGGCGAGCAGGTCGTGCAGATCCCGGGCGATACGCAGCCGCTCCTCGGCGACGCGGCGTGCGGCCTCTTCCTCGCGGGTGCGCTCCGCGCGCTCGGCGCGGCCGACGACGGAGGCGATGTAGCGGCGGTAGACGCGTACGTCGACGCCGAGGACGAGTACGGCGAGGATCCATCCGGAGGTGCGCAGCGTCTCCAGGCCCTGGTGGGTGTCGACCTTGAACATGATGGCCACGGCGGTGCCGATGACGCCGGTGCCGATGAGGAAGGTGTGCAGGGGGCGGGCTGTGGCGGCGACGGTGTAGAGGGCGAGGAGGGAACCGGGGAGGGGAGCGAAGTGGGTGTTGTCGGCAGCGTGGTACGGGATGATGCAGACGAGCACGGCGAGCAGCACGGGCACGGGCCGGCTCCGGCGCCGGGCGAGCGGCACGACGCTCCCGCCGAGGAGAACCCAGCCGAGGGCGTCGGGCGGATGGCCTTCGCGGACGGTGAGCGCGAGGACGACGGCGAGGACGCCAATGGCGGCGGCGAGGACGGCGTCGTTGCGGGTCCGGTGCGGGACGGTGAGGGGGTCGCGACTCACGGCGGTGAGGACGCGCTCCCCTAGGCGGGGGGCTGGGGGGCGGGTCTGGGGCTGCTGCACGGGTCCATCCTCCGGTGTCTTGGGGGCTTTTCCCCACCCCGCCGCAGGCGCACCCCGCACCTCTCAGACCCGCGCCACCGGCTCCCGACGCCGCGGCCCCTCCACCGGAGCCACCCGCGCCCCCCGGCGCGCCAGCGCGCCCGGCCACCAAACCGCCCGCCCCAGCAGCAGGCTCGCCGACGTCACCAGGTACGTCCGCACCAGGAACGTGTCCAGCAGCACCCCCACCGCCACCACGAACCCCATCTCCACCATCGTCACCAGCGGCAGATTCATCAGCACCGAGAACGTCGCCGCCAGCACAATGCCCGCCGAAGCGATCACCCCGCCCGTCGTCCGCAGCGCCGTCAGCGCCGCGGCCCCCGGCTCCGCTCCCGACAACGCCTCCTCCCGCATCCGGTGCATCAGGAAGATGCCGTAGTCGACGCCGAGCGCGACCAGGAAGACGAAGGAGAGCAGGGGCAGTCCCGGGTCGACCCCGGTGAAGCCGAAGAGGGGGCCGAAGACCAATCCGCCCAGGCCCATCGCCGCGCCCCACACCGCGACCACCGCGACGACGAGGATCAGCGGGGCAACGAGGCTGCGCAGCAGGGCGATCAGGATCAGCAGCACGGCCGCCAGCACCAGGGGGATGACGATCAGGCGGTCACGCGTGTTGGTGTCGTCCAGGTCCAGTTGCTGCACGCTGGGGCCGCCGACGTACGAGCCGTCCAGTCCCGCCCGCAGCGCCTTGATCGTCGCGGTCTCGCCCACCGTCTCCGGCGCGTCCTTGGCGAAGACGGAGAGTTCGGTCCAGCCGCCCGCACTCCGCCCGCGTTCGGCACTCGCCACGCCGTCCGTCGCACGGGCCGCCGAGAGCACCTCATCCACCCACCCCGCCGGCGCGACCACGCTGATCGGCCGGCTGCTGCGCTCGGGGTAGGCGTCGGCCAGCGTCCGCATCGCCGAGACCGACTCGGGCCGCTCGGTGAAGCTGTCCTCCTGCTTGAGCGTCCCTGGCAGATTGAACGCGCCCAGCGCCAGCGCCCCGAGCAGCACCGCCCCGGAGGCGAGCACGGCGACCGGCCGCCGCCCCGCCGAGCTGCCGATCGCTGCGAACAGCGACCGGCGCTGCTTCGGCTCGCTCCCGTACGCCGGAATGAGTGGCCAGAAGACCCGGCGTCCGAGCAGCACCAGCACCGCGGGCAGCAGTGTGAGCATCGCGGCGAGCGCGCCCACCACACCCACCGCGCCGACCGGACCGAGTCCGCGGGCGCTGTTGAGGTCGGCGGCCAGCAGGCACAGCAGCCCGGCCGCGACCGTCCCGGATGAGGCGAGGACGGCGGGGCCGCAGCCGCGCAGAGCGGCGCGCATCGCGTCGTACGACTGCGGGTGGCGGCGCAGCTCCTCGCGGTACCGGGCGACGAGCAGCAGCGCGTAGTCCGTGCCCGCCCCGAAGGCGAGGACCGTCATGATGCCCGCGCTCTGGCTGGTGATGGTGAGGTCGAAGCCCTGGACGAGCCCGTAGATCACGGCCCGCGTGGTGAGCGCGGCGACGCCGACGACGAACAGCGGCACCAGCCACAGGAACGGACTGCGGTACGTGAGGATCAGCAGGACCGCCACGACGAGCACCGTCGCGATCATCAGCGTCCCGTCGATGGAGTCGAAGACCTCGCCCATGTCGGTCTGGAGAGCGCTCGGTCCGCCGACCTCGACGCTCAGCCCGTCGCCGCCGCTCACCGTTGCCCGTATGTCTTCGACGAACGCGGTCCGCGCCTTCTCGTCGTCGCCGGGCTCGGTGCTGGACACCGGCACCATCAGGGTCGTGCCGTCCTTGGACGGGATGGTCAACGGCCTCTTCCCACCGGCCAGTTGATGTGCGGACGCGATCTCGCCCACCTGCCAGTCCGCGGCGGCACGGTCGGCCGCGGTCAGTCCGCCGTCGCGGTGGTAGACGAGGACGAGCTCGGTGGACTCGCCGCCGGGCAGCTGCTGCTGGATCTTGGCGACCTGGGTGGAGTCCGCGCCTGCCGGGAGATAGTCCACGACGTTGTCGCGCTGTACGTCGCCGAGCTTGCCCGCGAAGGGGCCCGCCAGGGCGATGACGGCGATCCAGAGCGCGAGCACCGCCCAGGGCACGGCTCGGCGGCGTTTGTTTGCGGGCACGGGCCCCATGGGTGTCTCCCCTTCATCACGGGTGGTGTCCGGTGTCGGATCCGATCACCAGACTCCCGTCGGGGAGTGCTCAAAACGTCGCACGTGCGGCGGAGATGGGCCCTACTGCCCAGGGCGGCACCGCCCTTGCAATACTCCCCGGGGAGTACGCCGAAGGGTTCTAGAAGGGCGTGCGCGCCGCGGCCAGCAACCGCGCCGTATCGTCCGCGCACAGCTGCAGCGCCGTACCGACCGTGGTCAGCACCTCCCGCTCCGCCGGGCTGTAGGGCCCGTCCGCGAGCGCGATCCGCGCCCCCTGAACCAGGATCGACTCCCGCCCCGCGGGCGCCAGATGGGGTGCGAGCGGCTCCAGCGCCTCGTGCAGTTCGATGGCGAGGGCCGCGCCATAGGGCCCGCTGTCGGTGACAAAGCGGCCGGTGTCTGCGGCGAGCGCCTCGATCAGGCCGGTGAGCTGGTCCTCCGTGCAGTCGTCGAGCCCGGCCGCGCGGACCGTGGCGACGGCGGTCTCCCGGACCGGGCGGGAGGATGTGCCGCCGGAGGCGAGGACGGCGAGGGCAACGGTGTGGACGGCGTCACGGAGCATCGCGGAGAAGCGGCCGGTGGTGGGATGGTCGAGGGCGTCGGTGCCGAAGTGGCCGTGGCAGGCGGCGCATTCGACGACCGGGCCCGCGAGGCCGCGCGGCAGCAGGGGAACACCGAGCAGGGTGAAGCGGCGGCGGCCGGTGCGCCGGCGGTAGTTGCGGTCGCCTCCGCAGTCGGGACAGAAGAACTCACCGTCCCCCACAGTGTTCCAAGAGGTATGAACGCCACAGACCAGCAGTTTTCGGCCGAACGGTCCCCGGTCTGGCTGCACGTCGACACCTCCGTAACTCCCCCGTAGCCCTTCGGGCACGGGGGTGCCCCCACGGCAACATTGCCGCGTTGGCGTGATGTTAGCCACATGGATGATGTCGCGTCAGCACCCCGGCGGCAGTACGCCAGGACATGGCCGATTCCCTCGCCCCTGCGCTCGCACGCACAATCGCCGGACGGGCTTGTTTTCAAGCCCGTCCGGCGATTGGGGACCGGAGTCCGGAGGTCCGGTGTGTCAGCGCGCCGCGCGGTTGACGGCCGAGACGACCGCCTTCAGCGACGCACGCGTCGTGTTCGCGTCGATGCCGATCCCCCACAGCACCTGTCCGTCGATCGCGCACTCGATGTACGACGCGGCCTGCGCGGACGCGCCCTCGCTCATCGTGTGCTCCTGGTAGTCCAGCAGCCTCGCGTCGACGCCCACCGCGCTCAGCGCCTCGAAGAACGCCGAGATCGGGCCGTTGCCGGAGCCGGTCAGCACCGTCTCGGCGCCGTCCACGACCGCCTCGACGGTCAGCGTGTCGATGCCGTCCTTGTCGGTGGTGGTCTGGCCGGAACGCAGCTGGATACGGCCCCAGGCGTTGTCCGGGTTCGGCAGGTACTCGTCCTGGAAGACCGACCAGATCGCCTTCGGCGTGACCTCGCCGCCCTCGGAGTCCGTCTTCGCCTGGATGATCTTCGAGAACTCGATCTGCATCCGGCGCGGCAGGTCCAGCTTGTGCTCGTTCTTCAGGACGTACGCGATTCCGCCCTTGCCCGACTGGGAGTTGACCCGGATGACCGCCTCGTACGAGCGGCCGACGTCCTTGGGGTCGATGGGCAGATACGGGACGGCCCACTCGATGTCGTCCACGGTCTTGCCCTGGGCGGCCGCGTCGGCCTCCAGCGCGTCGAAGCCCTTCTTGATGGCGTCCTGGTGGGAGCCGGAGAAGGCCGTGTAGACCAGATCGCCCGCATAGGGGTGGCGCGGGTGGATCTCCATCTGGTTGCAGTACTCGCTCGTACGACGGATCTCGTCGATCTGCGAGAAGTCGATCTGCGGATCGACGCCCTGCGAGAACAGGTTCATGCCCAGCGTCACCAGGTCGACATTGCCGGTGCGCTCGCCCTGCCCGAACAGACAGCCCTCGATACGGTCGGCGCCGGCCATGATCGCCAGCTCGGCGGCGGCGACGGCGGTGCCGCGGTCGTTGTGCGGGTGGACGGACAGGCAGACGAACTCGCGGCGGGTCAGGTTCCGCGACATCCACTCGAAGCGGTCGGCGTGCGTCGACGGGGTCGAACGCTCCACCGTGGCAGGCAGGTTGAGGATGATCTCGCGACCGGCCTCCGGCTGCCAGACGTCACAGACGGCCTCACAGACCTCCAGCGCGAAGTCCAGCTCGGTGTCGGTGAAGATCTCCGGGCTGTACTGGTAGCCGAAGGTCGTCTCCGGGCCCAGCAGCTTCTCGGCGTACTCCATCACCAGTCGCGTGCCGTCCACGGCGATCTGCTTGATGTCGTCCTTCGAGCCGCGGAAGACGACCCGGCGGAAGGTGGGCGCGGTGGCGTTGTACAGGTGCACGGTCGCGCGGTGGGCGCCGACGATGGACTCCACGGTGCGCTCGATCAGGTCCTCGCGCGCCTGGGTCAGGACGGAGATCGTCACGTCCTCGGGGATCGCGCCCTCTTCGATGATGGAGCGTACGAAGTTGAAGTCGGTCTCGCCGGAAGAGGGGAAGCCGACCTCGATCTCCTTGTAGCCCATGCGTACCAGCAAGTCGAACATCTCGCGCTTGCGGGCGGGCGACATCGGGTCGATCAGGGCCTGGTTGCCGTCGCGCAGATCGGTCGACAGCCAGCGGGGGGCCTTGGTGATCCGCTTCTCCGGCCAGGTGCGGTCGGGGATGTCCACGGCCTCGTACGTGCCGTACTTGTGGATCGGCATCCCGGACGGCTTCTGGGTGTGGGTCGCGTTGGTGACGGGCGTGGGGCGACCGACAGAGTTGTCAGACATTGCGTAGGGCTCCTCGGGGTCCATCAAGTAGGACGGCCGACTGAGTCGAAGCAGCACCAGATCCCGCGGGGAGGGGGTCGGCCTACGACTACAGGCCCTCGCCGCGGCAGCTAAGAAGAAGCAGCCCGAAACGCATGATGCGGAGCAGCGTAGCCCAGAGAGGGCGGGGACGGCGGTGCCGTATCAGTATGCGGGACACGACTCCATAAACGGACAAATAGTGACGTACCACACTTGGGCGGCACATCGGCGGCCGTCGGCGGCCCGCACAGCGGTACATCAGCGGCCGGTGTCGCGGACCGCAGTCCTCCGTTATCACTCCATTTCACTAATCATGGTGGCAACTAGTGACAGTGTCATGACGCAGTGCCACAGTCCGGTGGCATGGACGCCAACGCCCGCCGGGTGAACCCGGTCTTCTGCACCATCGTGCCGCCCCATGTCCTCGACAAACTGGCCCGCTCCGATGACCCCGCGATCGCCGATCCCGCCGCCCGCACCCTCGAGCACGACGCCCTCCAGCGCACCCGCCGCCGTCTGACCACGGTCCGCGGCCTCGCGCCGAGCGTGAGCGGCACGGTCTCGGACAAGCCGAACCGCACGATCTACGACGCCGGGCACCGCGAGACCATCCCCGGCACGAAGGTGCACGCCGAGAACGACCAGCCCGCGACGGACGCCACCGTCAACCGCGCCCACGCGGGCCTCGGCGCGACCTTCGAGCTGTATCTGAAGGCGTACGGCCGCCACTCCATCGACGACTCCGGCCTGCCGCTCAACGCGACCGTCCACTACGGCGAGAACTACGACAACGCCTTCTGGGACGGCGAGCGGATGGTCTTCGGCGACGGCGACAACGATCTGTTCCTGGACTTCACGCTGCCCGTGGACGTGATCGGGCACGAACTCACGCACGGCGTCACGCAGTACACCGCGAACCTGGAGTACTTCAGCCAGTCCGGCGCGCTCAACGAGTCCGTCTCGGACGTCTTCGGCTCGCTGATCAAGCAGTACTCGCTCGGCCAGAGCGCCGACCAGGCCGACTGGCTGATCGGCGCGGGACTGCTGGGACCCAATGTGTCGGGCGTCGCGCTCCGCTCGATGAAGGAGCCCGGTACGGCGTACGACGACGACGTACTCGGCAAGGACCCGCAGCCCGCGACGATGGAGGACTACGTAAAGACCGGTCGCGACAACGGCGGCGTCCACATCAACTCGGGGATCCCGAACCACGCCTTCTACCTGGCCGCCACCGCACTGGGCGGCAATGCGTGGGAGCGGGCGGGCCAGATCTGGTACGACGTCCTGACCGGCGGGGAGCTCTCCAAGACCGCGCAGTTCGCCGACTTCGCCGCCCTGTCGGTGGCCGCGGCCCGCGCGCGCTACGGCGAGGGCGAGGAGCAGGAGGCGCTGCTGAAGGCGTGGTCCCAGGTCGGGGTGCCTACCAACTGAGGCGTTCTCGTACTAGACAGGACCCATGCGTATCCAGGTAAGGCGCACAGGGGGATTCGCCGGCATCGAGCGGTTCGCCGAGGTGGACACGTCCGGGCGGGCCGACGCGAGCGAATGGCAGGCCCTGGCCGAGCAGGCGATGGCCGGCGGCCGGGGCACGCCGCCTGTCGGCGTGCCGGACGGGTTCGCCTATCAGATCACCGTCGACGGGCGGACGGTCCACTGCGCGGATCCTCGATTGTCTCAGGCGCAGCGCGAGCTGATCTCGCGGGTGCTCAAGGAAGGTGCGTGACCGGTCCGGTCGCGGGGCGTGATGCGACCGGATCCGGAGCGCGTCAGAAGCCCAGTTTGCGCAGCTGCTTCGGATCCCGCTGCCAGTCCTTCGCGACCTTCACATGCAGGTCCAGGAAGACCGGCGTGCCCAATAGCGCCTCGATGTGCTTGCGGGACTTGGTGCCGACTTCTTTCAGGCGCTTGCCCTTCGGGCCGATGATGATGCCCTTCTGGCTGGGGCGCTCGATGTAGACGTTCGCGTGGATGTCCAGCAGCGGCTTGTCCGCCGGGCGGTCCTCGCGCGGCAGCATCTCCTCGACCACCACCGCGATCGAGTGCGGCAGCTCGTCCCGTACGCCTTCCAGCGCCGCCTCGCGGATCAGCTCAGCGACCATGACCTGCTCGGGCTCGTCCGTGAGGTCGCCCTCCGGGTAGAGCGTCGGGCCCTGTGGCAGCAGCGGGATCAGCAGGTCGGCCACCAGCTCGACCTGCTTGTTGCCGACCGCCGAGACCGGGACGATCTCCGCCCACTCCATGCCAAGCTCCTGGCCCAGCCGGTCGATCGCGATGAGCTGCTCGGCCAGCGTCTTGGAGTCGACCAGGTCGGTCTTGGTGACGATCGCGACCTTCGGGGTCTTCTTGATCCCCGCGAGCTCCTTGGCGATGAAGCGGTCACCGGGGCCGAGCTTCTCGTTCGCCGGCAGACAGAAGCCGATCACGTCGACCTCGGCCCAGGTGGTGCGTACGACATCGTTCAGCCGCTCGCCGAGCAGCGTGCGCGGCTTGTGCAGTCCTGGGGTGTCGACCAGGATCAGCTGCGCGTCCGGGCGGTGCACGATGCCCCGCACGGTGTGCCGGGTCGTCTGCGGCCGGCTGGAGGTGATCGCCACCTTCTGGCCGACCAGAGCGTTCGTGAGGGTGGACTTGCCCGCGTTGGGACGGCCCACGAAGCAGGCGAAGCCGGCCCGGTGGGGGGCGTTGTTCTCTTCAGTACGAGCGCTCATGGCGCCCATTCTCCCTGATGTCACGCGCCCTCGGTTACGCGCGCCCTGCGACGGTGCACCCTGGCCCACACCCCGGCCCCCGCCAGAACCGCCGCGAGCAGCAGCGCGACCAGCCACGGCAGTGCGAAGAAGGAGACCCCGGCCGACTCGCTCACATCACGCGCACTGGCGGTGAGCTTCACCTCGCCCCACTCGAGCTGGGGCGCGCCCGACCAGTGTTCGGTGAGGCGGATCTTCTGGCGCGGCAGCAGCTCGGAGGGAATGCTCTTCAGGTCGCGGCTGAGCAGATCGCGCCCGAACAGGCCCTCGGCCTTGAGGGCGACCTTGGGGTTGAGGGTGACGTTGCCGCGGTTGTAGAGCGTGTACGAGATGAGCGCACTGCTCTCGCCCGTGCCCGGGACGAGCGGCTGATCGTGGCTGAACGTCACGTCATCGACGGAGAGCGCGGCCACGGTGGAGCCGCCCACCCGCAGATAGATACGTGCGCCGACGGCCTGCTGGATGCCGACGGCAACCGAGCCGGTCGCCGCGCCGATGCGCTCGTCGAGGGCGACCAGGGCGCCGGGGTGGTCGCCGGGTTCGGCACCCTCGGGGACGGTGAGGGTGTACGGCACGGTGGCGGAGCTGTTCGCCGGGACGGTGACCCGCTCGCGCTCGGGCTTGGCCCATGCGCCGACACCGCGCTGCTTCTCACCGCGGGTGCGTACGGCGAAGCCGCCGTCCCGTTCGGTGTTGTACGCGTCGGCCGCGTACAGCCGGAAGGTCAGCGGGGCCGAAGTCTTGTTGGTGACCGTCACCTGGTCGGTGAGGGTCGTTCCTGGATCGGCCGAGAGATAGAAGTACGGCCGCCCGCCGAGCTCGGAGGCGGCCGGGTAGACGGACCAGTTGCCGTTGTCGGCGGCGCGCGCGTCCGGGGCGGCGCACAACAGGGCGATGAGGCCGAGCAGGATCACGTACAGCTTGCGCATGAAACCCCCAGGGACGAAGCAGTGCCGGGACCCCTTGGGCGGGCCGACCGGGTGCGCGCCCGGCCCGCTGTGCGGTCAGGTGAGGGTGAGGGTCAGCACGCCGGAGTACGCGCCGGGGGCGGTGTACGCCGGGACGTTCAGCGAGACCTTCGCGTCCACGGTGAACTCACCTCCGGTGAGCGCCCCGTTGGGGGTGGAGGCCAGGGTCGCGCCCGCGCTGCCGACGGCTCCCGCCGAACCGGCCGCACAGGCGCTGGGACTGCCCGCCTTGGTGGTGCAGGCCGGTGTCCAGCCGAGCCTTCCAGCGTCGATCTTTCCGCCGGGCCCGGTGAAGTCGGTGACCTTGCCGGTCAGGGACCAGCCCGCGGGACCGCCGCGGAAGTCCTTGACCGTCACCGTCTTCAGATCGCCGGTGGATGCCCCGCCCGTACCGAAGTCGACCGCCGACATGGCGACGGTGTCACCGGCCTGAGACATGGACAACGTGCCTGCCGCGACGGAGGAGTTGAGCTTCTGGCTGTTGCCGGGCAGCGGTGTGTCGTCGATGACGGTGTACGCCGCCGGGCCCGCGCCCTTGTCGGCCGACCAGGCAGCGCCCTCGTACGCGACGATGCCGGTGGTCGCCTTGTCGTTGACCACGAGTTGTGCCGTGAACCCGCCTGCCGCGTCGGCCTTGAAGGTCAGCTTGTCTGCGGTCTCGGCCGCTCCGGCCCGGCCGGCGACGGTGATGTCGGCGAGCGGAGTGAACTTGGCGCCGGTGACGGTGACGCCGTCGCCGGGCTTGCCGGAGGCCGTGGCGAGCTGGATGGAGCGCTCATTGGCCCCGGGCTGGTCCGTCGCGGTGACCGTCTCGGAGACGGGGGCGGGTGGATTGGTGACCGTACAGGGAGTGTCCAGCTCCATGATGTAGCTGGTGTGGATGTTGTAGTCGCCGGGCGAGAGGGTGATCGAGCCGGGCGCGGTGAGCGTGAAGGTGCCGGTCATCGAGAACGGCGGGAAGGCTCCCTTGCCGGGGACCGGCGGGTTCTTCTTGGGTCCGGTGACGGTGACGCTTCCGGTCTGGGCGCCGCCGAGGGCGACCTTGCCGCTGGGCGTCATGATGTCGGCCGGGAGGGCCAGATCCACCGGGTTGCTGGCGGCCGGCTTGGTGACGGTGTAGGTGACCGTGACGGTGTCGCCGACCTTCGGTGCGGCGTTGTCGACGGTTATCTCGGCGGTCGTGGTGCCGTCGATCGGCGGGATACCGGCGATGGGCGGCGGTACGCAGTGGGTCGCGAAGTCCACCGGTGCGGATGCGGCGGCCAGCGCGTGCGCGGGCCCGGCGAGTGCAGCCGTACCGGCGAGCAGGGCGACCGCTCCCAGTGCGGCGGTCCAGCGCCGCCCGCGGCCGGTGGATCGGCCGATGGATCTTCGGGTGCTTCGGGTTGCTGATCTTCGGGTGGCTGTAGCCATGATTGCCCCCTTCTGAGGAATACCGGGGGCCATTGACCTGTCAGGGCCGGAAGAAGTCAATGGAATCGAAATGCACCGTCTGATGACCCATCAGATACTGTCAAGATCCGTATTTCCGCAGGCAGGAAGGGGAACCGGCGCCACCGTTTGATGACGCCGACTCCTGTCACATTCGTGCTGTCACACCTGAAGAGTGTCCGCTTGTGCAGTCCGGCGTTTGCGGTATCGCCCGACGAAGAGGGCGGCTCCGACAGCCACGTAGAGGATGCCGAGCACCCCGGTCGTCAGACCGAACCAGGAGGCACCACGGCCGAGCGCCAGATCCCGTACCGCCGCCCCGCCCATCCACAGACAGACCACCGCCAGCAGCACGCTCGCGACCGTCTGCGCGGTCCGCGCCGCGCGCTCGCGTCCGTAGCGTTTCAGCAGGTCGCCCATCGCAAAGCAGCCCACCGCGAAGGGCCAGACGTCGATCGCGTCCAGCCTGCCCGTGATGACGCCCTCGACAACCTTGCCCACCCCGACGACGGCGGAGCTCACCAGGGCGACCCAGGTGAACACGCACGGAAGCCGGCCCTCCTTCGGGGACCTGCGCATCAGCCCGCCGCGACCGAGGACTTGAGCTCCCCGTCGGGACCGGCGAGCAGCACCGGGGTCCCGGGCCCGCCCAGATCACGCACCGCGGCACGGTCCGCGTCGGAGGCGGCGTCCGCCTCCGAGACGACGGCCGCGGCCTCCAGGGACTGCGCGCCGCTGGCGACTGCCATGGCGACGGCGGTCTGCAGCGCGCTCAGCCGGAGCGACTCCAGAGCCACGGTCCCAGCGACATAGGTACGCCCGGTCTCGTCCCGTACGGCCGCACCCTCGGGCACACCGTTGCGGGCCCGGGCGCTGCGCGCCAGCGTGATGATCTTGCGGTCCTCGGGGCCGAGGTCGGTGCTCTGCGTCATGGCCCGAGCATAGATCGGCCGCCCGGCACGGAGCCGGGCGGCCTGTCAAAGCGGCAGGGGCTCAGCCCTGGACGCCCTTGACGAACTTGTCGCCGATCCGCTGGACCAGGTCCTCGAAGTTCTTCTGCGCGGCGGCGTCGCCGGTGTTCACGTACGCGACGCGAGTGGCGCCGGTGCCCTGGTGGGCCACCAGCAGATTGGCCTTGATCTCCATACAGCGGCGACGACGCCGCGCATACGGAAACTCATAAGTGGTAACTCCCCTTGAATCGGGCTCAAAGCGCTCGCGGGGAGCTTCCCCCCTCCCCTATTGACGGGCAGAGAATACACAGAAACCCAGGTCAGCCCGCCACCGGATACATCGAGCCCCGCCGGCCCTCCGGGCTCGCGAGCCACTCCAGTTTCCGAGCCGTGTCCGCCTCCGGCAGCGGAGTGTGCATCACGATCGCCAGATCCGGGCGGGCCGGTACGCGCAGCTGCGTCGACTCCACGAACAGCGTCCCCACCAGCGGATGTTCCATCTCCTTGCGTACCTGGCCGCCGGGCGCGATGTCGCGCCGCTCCCACAGCTCGGCGAACTCCTCACTCGCCTCCCTCGCCTCCTCCACGATCGACTGGAAGCCGTCGTCGTCGGGGCATTCGGAACACGCGGCCCTGAACTGTGCCACGACATAAGGGGCGTTCTGCTCCCAGCTCTTGGCCCGGGCGCGGTAGATGGGGTCGGTGAAGAAGGCGATCAGACAGTTCTGGACGAGGCCGGGGCGCATGCCGAGGATCATCCCCGCGGCGTCGTTGTACATGATCGTGTTCCAGTACGCGTCCATGATGTGCGCGGGGAACGGCATCCACGCGTCGATCAGCCGCCGCAGTCCGGCGCACATGTTGGCGTCGCCCGGATCGACTTGGGGCGCGGGCGGGTTCAGCCCGGCAAGGACGTACAGATGGCGGCGCTCGACACTGCTCAGCCGCAGCACCCGGCCCACCGAGTCCAGGACCTGCGGCGAGACGGTGATGTCCCGGCCCTGCTCCAGCCACTGGTACCAGGAGACGCCGACACCCGCGAGGACGGCGACCTCCTCCCGGCGCAGTCCCGGCGTACGACGGCGGGCTCCGCCGTCCGGCAGTCCGGCCTCGGCCGGGCTGATCCGCGCCCGCCTGCTCATCAGGAACTCGCGCAGCTCACCGAGGCGGTGCGCCTTCATCGCATGGTGCTCGGCCGTCGTGGCCAACGTACTCCCCCTGTCCGTCTGCCTGGTGGTGCGACCAACAGGATAAGTTCCCGCTCCCCACGGCTGTTCCTGTGGCCGGAAGGTGTTGCGCATGGCAATCGACACCTCCGCCCCCTCCATTGAACCCTCCGCCGAATCCTCCGCGCCGCCGAAACTGTCCGGCCGCGCCAAGCTGATTCTGTTCGTGCTGTGCGCCGCCCAGTTCATGGTGGCGCTCGACTTCTCCGTACTGAATGTGGCGCTCCCCGTCCTCGGCAAGGACCTGGGCATGAGCCAGTCCGCGCTGCAGTGGGCGGTCACCGCGTTCGCTCTGCCCTCCGGCGGCTTCCTGCTGCTCTTCGGCCGGACCGCCGATCTGTACGGGCGGCGCAAAGTGTTCCTCACCGGTCTGGCCGTCTTCGGCACGGCGTCGCTGCTCGCGACCTTCGCCTGGGACCCGGCGTCCTTCCTCGCCGGGCGCGCCCTGCAGGGCCTGGGCGCGGCGGCGATCGTGCCGACCGGGATGTCGCTGCTCACCACGACCTTTCCCGAAGGCCCGCAGCGGGACCGGGCATTGGGCATCAGCGGCACGCTGCTGTCCCTCGGCTTCACCATCGGCATGGTGCTCGGCGGCGTGATGACCGACACGCTGGGCTGGCGCTCCACGATGGGTCTGCTCGCCGTCGCCGCGGTGATCGTCCTCGTACTGGCGCCGGGTCTGCTGACGGAGTCCCGGCACCCGGAGCGGCCGCGGCTCGATGTGCCCGGCGCGGTCACCGTCACCGGCGGGCTGCTCGCGGTGATCTACTCGCTCTCGACGGCGGCCGACCGTGGCTTCGGCGGAGTGGACGTCGTGGTCACGCTGGTGGCGGGGATACTGCTGCTCGTCGGCTTCGTGGTGGTCGAGTCCCGGTCGGCGGCGCCGCTGGTCTCGCTGCCGATGCTGCGGCGGCGGACGGTGGCGTGGGGCAACCTGGGCGGCCTCGTCACCTTCTCGATGATGTCGACGGTCGTCTTCGTGCTGACCCTCTACCTCCAGGAGGTCCTGGAGCTCTCGGCCTTCCGTACGGGTCTGGTCTTCGGCGTCCAGGGAGTCCTGTCGGCCCTCGCCGGTGCGTACGCCCCGAAGCTCATCGGCCGCATCGGCGCGCGGCGCACGCTGGTCGTCTCGCTGCTCGGCCAGGGCGTGTTCGTGGCGGCGCTGCTGGGCATCGGCCGGGAGTCGGGCGCGCTGCTGGCCACGGTCGCCGTCTCGCTGGCGAGCGTGTGCCACCTGGGCGCGATCATCTCGTACGGCCTGACGGTGACGTCGGGCGTCCCGGACGAGGAACAGGGGCTTGCGACGGGGCTCGTCACGACGACGCAGCAGGTGGGGATCACGATCGGGATCCCGCTGCTGGGGGTGCTGGCGACGACGGGGTCCGACCTGCTGTCGGGCGCGCGGACGGTGCTGGCGCTGGACGCGGTGATTGTGGTGGGGGCGGGGCTGCTTGTCGCCGTTGGCCTGCGGAAGTCGCGGGCCTGACGGTTCGCCTGGAGGGCGGGCCTTGCCCCCACCCCGCTGGATGTGCGGCTCGGCCGCATTTCCAGCCCGTCCGGCGCTTGAGGACACGCGCGAAGCGCAGGCGAACCGTCAGGGGCGGTCAAGGCGCAGTCTGACCGTCTTCGGGAGGCCCGCCACCACCAAGTCGTAGGAGTCTTCGATCAGCTCGCGGACCAGCCGCTCCGGCAGCTCCCCCACCGTCACCGTGTTCCAGTGGCGCTTGTTCATGTGATAGCCCGGCACGATCGCCGCATGGTCGGCGCGCAGCTGAACCGCAATCTCCGGCTCACACTTGAGGTTCACCTTCAGCGGCACCCCGTCCAGCGCACTTAGCGCGAACAGCTTCCCGTGCACCTTGAAAACCGATGTCTCGGGCCCGAAGGGAAACTCCTCCACCGCCGCGTTGAATTCGAGGCAGAACGCCCTCAGTTCCTCCGCCTTCACCGGGCCGCATCCCCCTCCGGCCGCTTCGGCAGGGGCTCCGCAAGCACCGTCACGATCTTGTTCCGGCGGCCGGCCGGGGACTCCGCCGTCAGGCGCAGCTCGCGGCCGTCCGGCAGGTCGACCACCGCGGATGCTCCCGCGATCGGGACCCGGCCGAGTGCCTTGGCCAGGAGGCCGCCGACCGTCTCCACGTCCTCGTCGTCGAGTTCGTCGAGGCCGTAGAGCTCGCCGAGGTCTCCGATGTCGAGCCGGGCGGTCACCCGGAAGCGCCCGTTGCCGAGTTCCTCGACCGGCGGGAGTTCACGGTCGTACTCGTCGGTGATCTCGCCGACGATCTCCTCCAGGATGTCCTCGATGGTGACGATCCCGGCCGTGCCGCCGTACTCGTCGATGACGACGGCGACATGGTTGCGCTCCTGCTGCATCTCCCGCAGCAGATCGCCCGCGTTCTTCGTGTCGGGCACGAACGCGGCGGGCCGCATCGCCGTCGACACCAGGTCCGCCTCGGAGTCCCGGTTGATGTGTGTCTTGCGGACCAGGTCCTTCAGGTACACGATCCCGACGATGTCGTCCTCGTTCTCCCCGGTCACCGGGATCCGGGAGAATCCGGAGCGCAGCGCGAGCGTCAGTGCCTGCCGGATGGTCTTGAAGCGTTCGATGCAGACCAGGTCGGTCCGCGGGACCATCACTTCGCGTACGAGTGTGTCGCCGAGCTCGAAGACGGAGTGCACCATCCGGCGCTCGTCGTCCTCGATGAGCGACTCCTGCTCGGCGAGGTCCACCATCGCCCGCAGCTCCGCCTCGCTCGCGAACGGGCCCTTGCGGAAGCCTTTTCCGGGCGTGAACGCGTTGCCGAGGAGGATCAGCAGTTGTGGGATCGGGCCCATGATCCTGGCGAGCGGGAGCAGGACGTACGCCGCGGCCGTCGCGGTGTTCAGCGGGTGCTGGCGGCCGATGGTGCGCGGTGAGACGCCGACGGCGACGTACGAGACGAGGACCATCACCCCGATCGCGACGGTCAGCGCCTCCCAGGTCTCGGAGAACTCCTGCAGGCAGGCGTAGGTGACGAACACCCCTGCCGCCATCTCGCACGCCACCCGCACCAGCAGGGCGACATTGAGATAGCGGGTGGGGTCGGCGGCGACCTGTGCCAGCTTCGCGGAGCCGCGCCGTCCCGAGCGGACGGCCTCGGCGGCGCGGAAGCTGGAGGTGCGGGCGATGCCCGCCTCGGCGCAGGCTGCCAGCCAGGCGACGACGACCAGCAGAATCGCACCGAAGATCAGTTGTCCGGTCATGAGACGGTCGGCGCCGGGGACGGACCGGAAAGGCCCTTCTCCGCCCGCCAGCCGTCGACGATCGCCGCCTGGAGCCCGAACATCTCGGCCTTCTCGTCCGGCTCCTCGTGGTCGTAGCCGAGCAAGTGCAGCGCCCCGTGGACGGTCAGAAGCTGGAGCTCCTCGTCCATGGAGTGCTGCGTCGGGGCCTCTTCGCCCTGCTTCTTGGCGACTTCGGGACAGAGCACGATGTCACCGAGGAGCCCCTGCGGGGGCTCCTCGTCGTCCTTGACCGGCGGACGCAGCTCGTCCATCGGGAAGGACATGACATCGGTCGGACCTGGCAGGTCCATCCACTGGATGTGCAGCTGCTCCATGGCCTCGGCGTCCACGACGATCACCGAGAGCTCGGAGAGCGGGTGGATACGCATCCGCGCGAGCGCGTAGCGGGCGACATCGAGGATCGCCTGCTCGTCGACCTCGGTTCCGGACTCGTTGTTGACGTCGATCGACATGGCGCTGTTCGGTCTACTTCCCGTTTTGGCTGTCGTACTTCTCGTACGCGTCGACGATACGGCCGACGAGCCTGTGCCGTACGACATCCTGCGAGGTGAGCAGCGAGAAGTGCACGTCGTCGACGCCGTCCAGGATGTCCCTGACCTGGCGCAGTCCGCTCTTCGTGCCACCAGGAAGGTCCACCTGGGTGACGTCGCCCGTGATGACGATCTTCGAGTCGAAGCCGAGCCTCGTCAGGAACATCTTCATCTGCGCGGGGTTCGTGTTCTGCGCCTCGTCGAGGATGATGAACGCGTCGTTCAGCGTCCTGCCACGCATGTACGCCAGCGGCGCGACCTCGATCGTGCCCGCCGCCATCAGCCGCGGGATCGAGTCGGGGTCGAGCATGTCGTGCAGCGCGTCGTACAGCGGGCGCAGATACGGGTCGATCTTCTCGTAGAGCGTGCCGGGCAGGAAGCCGAGCCGCTCGCCCGCCTCCACCGCGGGACGCGTCAGGATGATGCGGTTGACCTGCTTGGACTGCAGGGCCTGCACCGCCTTGGCCATGGCGAGATACGTCTTGCCGGTGCCGGCGGGGCCGATGCCGAACACGATCGTGTGCTTGTCGATCGCGTCGACATACCGCTTCTGGTTGAGCGTCTTGGGGCGGATGGTGCGGCCGCGGCTGGAGAGGATGTTCTGGGTGAGCACCTCGGCCGGGGTCTCCTCCGGCCCGTTGCCGTTCTCGCTCGCCTTGAGCATGGCGATCGAGCGTTCCACTGCGTCCTCCGTCATCGGCTGCCCGGTGCGGAGCACCAGCATCATCTCGTCGAACAGGCGCTGGATCAGCGCGACTTCCGCCGCGTCGCCGACCGCGCTCACCTGATTGCCCCGGACATGGATGTCGGCTGCCGGGAAGGCCTTCTCGATCACGCGCAGCAGGGCGTCACCCGATCCCAGGACCGTCACCATCGGATGCTTGGCGGGGACGGTGAACTGGGCTCGTGCCTGCCCCGGTGCTGGGGTCTGGGCTGTAGGTGTCTGAGTCATGGGCCGGCTCTAGGGCCTGCACATACCTCCCGTTGCAGGGTTCTCGCTGCTCGACAACCTCTGGGACACCAAGCCTACGACTTGGCACTGACAAGGCCGAGGGCTTTTCGGCGGGGCTCTGTCAGGGGCGCTGCGCGGAGCTCTACGCGGAGCGGCCGAAGCCGATGGTCGGGACGGCCCGGCGGAGCGGCCACGGCCTGGTCGGGGCGGGCAGCAGCGCCTCCAGGAAGGCGTAGCGCCGCAGGGCCGCCGGGTCCTGGTCGGCGACGCCCTGGACGTGCTGCCACCATGTCGCAACCTCCGACCAGCCGGGTGCGGAGAGTGATCCGCCGAACTCCTGCACCGACAGGGCGGCGGTCAGCCCGGCGAAGGCGAGACGGTCGGCGAGGGGCCAGCCTGCGAGGGTTCCGGTGACGAATCCGGCCACGAACACGTCCCCGGCGCCCGTCGGGTCGAGCGCCTCCACCGCGATCGCCGGGACCTGGGCGCTCTCGCCGGTCGCCCCGTCCACGGCGTACGCGCCCTCCGCACCCAGCGTGACGACGGCGAGCGGAACCCGCTCGGTGAGGGCGCGGGCGGCGGCACGGGGGCAGTCGGTGCGGGTGTAGCGCATCGCCTCCTCCGCGTTGGGCAGGAAGGCCTCGCAGTGCTCCAGATCGGCGAGGTCGGCCGGGTCCCAGCGGCCGGTGTCGTCCCAGCCGACGTCGGCGAAGACACGGGTGCCCTTGCGGGCGGCCTGGGCGATCCACTCGGCGCGGCCGGGGGCCAGGGACGCGACGGCGGCCCTGGCGGGCGGCGGGCAGTCCGGTGCGGGCTCGGGCGGCGGGGCCTCGTGGCCGTGGGAGACCATCGTGCGTTCGCCCTCGTACGCCATGGAGACGGTGACGGGCGAGTGCCAGCCGGGGACGGTGCGGGAGAGGGAGAGATCGATACCCTCGCCCTGTTCGAGGGCGTCCCAGCAGTACTCGCCGTAGTGGTCGTCCCCGAACGCGGCGGCGAGCGAGGTCCGCAGCCCGAGCCGGGCGAGGGCGGTGGCCATGTTGGCGACGCCGCCGGGGCTGGATCCCATACCGCGGGCCCAGGACTCGGTGCCGCGGACGGGGGCGGAGTCGAGGCCGGTGAAGATGATGTCGAGGAAGACGTTGCCGGTGAGGTAGACGTCGCAGTCGGGGTCGGCCGGGGTCCGCAGCGCCGCGAGCGGATCGAGGCAGGCGGCAGCGTGGTCCAGCCGGTCTCCGTTGCGAGTGGTCACCGTTCCGCTCCTGGTACGTGGTGCAGATCAGGCCAGTCTGCCTGATGGAGCGTGGCGGCGGCGGGCGGCGGGGCCGGGGGTGGGCCGGGTCAGGCTCCGGACGGCGCCGCCCGGGAGGCCGTGCCCGGGGCCGTACCGCGTGCCTCGCCAGGCGCAGGCGCGCGGCGGGCTCAGCCGGCGAGTGGGGGCTACCAGCGCGGGACGGGCGGTGCGACCCAGCCCGGTTCGGCGACCCGCATCGCCGCCGCGTCGTCGCGTTCGCGCATCGTGCCGTCGTCGTCGAGCCAGCGCCGGTGCAGGCGGGCGAGCTTGTCCCGGTCGAGCTCGACGCCGAGTCCCGGCAGGTCGCTGACGGCGAGACGGCCGTCCTTGAAGTCGAGGCGTTCGGTGATGACGTCCTCGGTCTGCCAGGGGTAGTGGCTGTCGCAGGCGTAGTCGAGATTGGGGACGACGGCCGCGACATGGGTCATCGCGGCGAGGCTGATGCCCAGGTGCGTATTGGAGTGCATGGACAGGCCAACGCCGAACGTCCGGCAGATCGCGGCCAGTTCACGGGTGTTGCGCAGCCCGCCCCAGTAGTGGTGGTCGCAGAGCACGACCTGTACGGCGCCCCGCGTGAAGGCCTCCGGGATCTCGGCGAAGGTGGTCACGCACATGTTGGTGGCGAGGGGCACGTCGGTGGCGGCGGCGACCGCGGCCATCCGGTCGGTACTGCTGGCCGGGTCCTCCAGATACTCCAGTACGTTCCCGAGTTCCTGCGCGACCCGCAGCGAAGTCTCCACCGACCAGGCCCCGTTGGGGTCGAGCCGCAGCGGCTGTCCGGGGAACGCCTCCGCGAGCGCCCGCACGGCTGCGATCTCCTGCTCGGGCTCGAAGACGCCGCCCTTGAGCTTGAAGGAGGCGAAGCCGTACTCGCGCGAGAAGCGTCTGGCCTGTGCGACGACGCCCGCCGGGTCGAGCGCCGCGCCCCAGTCGTCAGGCTCCCCCGCCCCGCCGGGGTGCTCGGCCCAGCGGTAGAAGAGATACGCGCTGTACTCGACTGCGTCGCGCACCTTGCCGCCGAGCAGCGCGTGCACGGGCAGTCCGAGTGCCTTGCCGAGGGCGTCGAGGCAGGCGACCTCGAAGCCGGAGACGACGGAGAGCCGCAGCTTGTCGGCGGTCTGCACGCCGCGCAGGCCGCCCACGTCGACGGCGTCCGCGCCGGTGGCCTCGGGCGAGTCGCCGCACACGAGATCGGCGAGCCGGTGCAGTCCGTTCACATCGCTGACCTGGCAGCCGGGCAGCGCCTCCGCCAATGGGGCTGCCAGATCGAGGTACTTGGTGTCTCCGTAGGTCTCGCCGACGCCGGTGACACCGTCCGCCGTGACCACTTCGACGATGAGGCGCGGGGTGTACGGCTGGTGCACACCCTGTGTGTTGAGCAGCGGCGGGTCGGCGACGAGGATCGGGGTGAGCCGCACCTCGGTGATCGTCAGGTCCTGCGTCATGCTGTCGCTCCTACGAGGTCGAGTCCGTACGCGAGCAGTGCTTCGAGGTCCGCGAGGTCGTCGAGGTCGAGGCCGCCGTCCGCGCGGAAGCTGGTGAGCGGGAAGGCCAGTACGCCGCGCGCCATGCCCTCTCTCAGTCGCGCGGCGACGGCTACTTCCGTGGCCTGCCTCATGCCGTCTCCCTATGTAGACAAGGTACATGTATGAGAATGGAGACTAGATACGCGAACTGGGACCGTCAATGGGCCGGACTGCGCGGCTTACGATCGGCGCATGTCGGAGACGGGCACGGGCGCGGCATCGCAGACAGGGCCGCAGACCGGCGGCGTACGCGAGGTGAAGTCGGCGGGCCGCACCGTCGAGCTGCTCGAAGTACTCGCGGCACGCGGCGACCGCCCCGCCCGGCTGCGGGAGCTCGCCGAGGAACTGGGCGTACCGCGGAGCAGCATGTACGCCCTGCTGCAGACGCTCATCGACCGCGGGTGGGTTCGCACCGACGCGACGGGATCGCTGTACGGCATCGGCATCCGCGCGCTGCTGACCGGCACGAGCTACCTGGACAGCGACCCGCGGGTGCGAGCCGCCCGCCCCTACCTCGACGAGGCGTCGGACGCACTCGGCGAGACGATTCATCTGGGGCGGCTGGACGGTGCGAACGTCGTCTATCTCGCGACGCGTGAGTCCCATGAGTACCTGCGCACCTTCAGCCGGGTGGGCCGGCGGTTCCCCGCGCATGCGGGGGCGCTGGGGAAGGCGCTGCTGGCGGAGCGGCCGGACGACCAACTCCCGCTGGGGGGTGATGGGTTGGAGGCGTTGACGCCCAACACCCGCACGGACCGGGCAGCCCTCGCCGCGGACCTCGCCGCGACCCGCGAGCGCGGCTACGCCGTCGACCGCGAGGAGGGCGTCCTCGGCATCGCGGGCTTCGGCTTCGCGCTGCGCTACGACGCCCCGGCGACGGACGCGATCAGCTGCTCGGTACCGGTGGCGCGGCTGACGCCGGAGCACGAGGGGCGGATCGTGGCGGTGATGCGGGAGGTACGGGGGAAGATCGAGTCGGGGGTACCGCACACGAACGGCGCCCCGGACTGGCGGGCCTAGGGGGTGCCGCTGCGCGGGGCTTGTTCCCCACCCCGCCCTCCCCCTACGGCCTGGCGGCCGTGGGAGGTACCCCCATCCCGGCTGTGACATTTGCGGCTCCGCCGCGTGGGGGGGGGCAAGCCCCAGACCCCCGTACGCGCTTCGCGCGTGTCCTCAAACGCCGGACGGGCTGAAATTCAGCCCCGCCGGCGTTTGAGGCGCGGGGTCTG
>NZ_JBEXEX010000002.1:0-157707 GCF_040606445.1 Streptomyces sp. NPDC005408
CTGAGCCAGGATCAAACTCTCCATGAATGTTTACCGGTAATCCGGTGCACACACACGATAAGAGCGGAACGACCGGTCGGAATAAGACCGATCGTTCACAGCGTCCTCGCTGTGTAAATGCCTCCCGCCGAAGCGGAAGGGCTTTCAAAGGAACCTCGAACCTGCCGAAACAGGTCGGGGTATCAACATATCTGGCGTTGACTTTTGGCACGCTGTTGAGTTCTCAAGGAACGGACGCTACCTTTGTACTCACCCTCTCGGGCTTTCCTCCGGGCGCTTCCCTTCGGTCTTGCGTTTCCAACCTTACCAGACTCTTTTTCCGTTCCGTTTCCGGTGAGAAATTCGATTCCAGTGGCCGTTGGAAGGCCTTTCGCCTTTCGGCTGGACCCGACTTTATCAGAAGCATTTCGGTCGAGCTAATCGGCTCGACCTTCGTGATCCGGATTCAAAATCGGAAGGCTCTGCGGAAATTCAATTTCCGGTGAGAGCGAGAGAGACACTAACCGTCGCACTCGAACTTGTCCAGTTCCAGGCAACCGTTCAAATCTACCTCCCCACTTCTCCCGTGTCAACGGTTTTTGTGGGCGGAGAGGAGACTAGCAGGTCAGAAGGCGTGGTCGCACCTCAGGCAGCGGCCGGGAGCTCGGCGCTGCGGTCTGCCGCGTCCACGTCGCCCGTTTCACCCTCTCGCACCGCTCTGCCGCCCAGGATGTAGACGTACGCCAGAAAGGCCAGCTCGGCCGCGATCCCGATGGAGATGCGCCCCCAGGTCGGCAGGCCCGAAGGCGTGACGAAGCCTTCGATCACTCCCGACACGAACAGGACGAGGGCGAGCCCGATGGCCATGCCGATGGCCGCTCGGCCCTGTTGGGCCAGGGCCGTGCGGCGGGATTGGGGGCCGGGGTCGATGACCGTCCAGCCCAGGCGTAGGCCCGTGCCCGCTGCGACGAAGACGGCTGTGAGTTCCAGCAGGCCGTGCGGGAGGACGAGGCCCAGGAAGGTGTCGAGGCGGCCCGCTGACGACATGAGGCCGATGCCGACGCCGAGATTCAGCACATTGAGGAAGAGGATCCAGATCACCGGAACGCACAGGAACGCGCCGAGGGTCAGGCACATGGCCGCGGCCTGGGCGTTGTTCGTCCAGACCTGGGCGGCGAAGGAGGCCGCGGGGTGGCTGGAGTAGTACGTCTCGTACTCACCGCCGGGGCGGGTGAGCTGGCGGAGCTCGCCTGGAGCGGCGATCGTCGCCTGGACCTCCGGGTGCGTGCCGATCCACCAGCCGATGATCGCGGCGAGAACTGTGGAGAGGACCGCGGTGGGTATCCACCAGTGCCGGGAACGGTAGACGGCCGCGGGGAAACCGGCGGTCAGGAAGCGGATCGCGTCACGCCAGGTGGCACGGCGAGTGCCGGTCACGGTGGAGCGGGCGCGGGCCACGAGCTGGGTGAGCCTGCCCGTAAGCATCGGGTCGGGGGCGCTGGACTGAATAAGGGAGAGATGGGTGGCTGTGCGCTGGTAGAGGGCGACGAGTTCGTCGGCCTCGGCGCCGGTGAGGTGGCGTCCCCGGTGCAGAAGGTGGTCCAGGCGGTCCCACTCGGCACGGTGGGCGGTCACGAAGACGTCGAGGTCCATGGTCGGCTGCTGCTCCAGGCACTGGGTGCGTACGGTCCGTACTACTGCGGCGCGCTGCGGGCCAGCTTGGCAGACTGACCAATCAAGGGGCAGAGAAGGTCGACGGTGAAGGGCAGGCAACAGTGAGTGCGCTTGTGACGGGGGATGCGGTCGTACTGGGGCTGCAGCCGGCGAAACTGCCGAGCCGGGCGCTCGCTGTCGTGATCGACCTTGCGGTCGTGTTCGCCGTCTATCTCATGGTGTCGATCGGGCTTGCGCTGGCGACCGCATCGCTCGACGAGGCCGCGGTCATGGCTGTGTCGGTCGCGTCGTTTCTGCTCGTCCTGGTCGGGGGTCCGATAGCCGTGGAGACCCTCAGCCATGGGCGCTCGCTGGGGAAGCTTGCCTGCGGGCTGCGGGTGGTCCGTGACGATGGAGGGCCGATCCGGTTCCGGCACGCGCTGGTGCGCGGAGCGATGGGCGTGGTGGAGATCCTCATGACGCTCGGGGTCATTGCCTCCATCGCATCGCTGGTGTCGGCCAGGGGACGGCGGATCGGGGATGTATTCGCGGGCACGCTCGTAATAAGGGAGAGGGTGCCGGCCGCACGGGGGATGGCGGTACCGCCTCCGCCGCCGTGGCTCGTGGGGCGGTTCGCGGAGCTGGATCTGTCGGGGGTGCCGGACGATCTGTGGCTCGCGATACGGCAGTACCTGACGCGGATGAGGCAGCTTGACCCCGCCGTGAACTGGTCGATGGCGGTTCGGCTGGCCGGTGACCTGGCAGCTTGCACAGGGGCTCCGGCCCCGGACGGGGTGCCGCCGGCCGCGTATCTGGCGGCCGTGGTGAATGAGCGGCAGGCGCGAGATGCGCGGCGGGCTTTCGCGGCGGGAGCGGGTGTCGGGGCCAGTGCGGGGACAGGCGGCCGCAGCCCGCAGGGAGCAGGGATGCCTGGACCGGTCGTGCTGGGGGCGGTGGTTCCGGGTGCGATCGTGCCGGGCGCGGTCGGGGCAGGCGCTGCGGGGGCATGGACTCCGGTGGCTACGGGCCCGGGGCCTTCCGGCCGGATAGTGGCGGACTCGGCGCCGACGGGGGCCGTTGAGCATGGCGAAACCGCGGGTGCTCGTGGGGCGACTGTGCCGCCTGGGGCGGCAGCCGAGGCCGAACCCTCCCGGGCTGCGGGCGAGGCGCCGCCGGTCACGGGGTTCGCGCCGCCCGCGTAGGCCGCCGCCCGCCCAAGCCGTCAGGGGAAGACCGAAGGCGGGCTCTCGAGGTCTTCGAGTTCGATACCGGGGGCCGCGAGGACCACGTCCCCGGCGATGTGCACGATGTGCTGCTCCCCCGTGTCCAGGGCGCTGACCTGGTATTCGTCCACGGTCAGGGGGCCATTGTCAGTGCCATGCGCTTCACTCTTCATCAGGGCCCAGGACTGATCGAGTGTGCGGGGGGCGAGGACAGGATCCGTGAAGGCGACGAGGCGTACGCGCGTCGCCGGAGAGCCGGGGGTGAGGCGCAGGAGACGTGCGGTGGCGACAAGGAAAGCGGGGGAACTGCCGGTGAAGGCATGGGCGCGGACATTGCCTTCGGTGGCGTGAGTGCCGGTGGGGTCGGTACGGACCCAGGTGACGCCGTCCAGGGCGGCACCCCGGACCTGCCAGCTCGCGGCGTGGAGTTCGAGACGGATGGGACGGCCGAGTTCGTCGAGGGCGAGATCGACGGAGCCGGCGTGGTCGCCGGAGGGGGTGGTGATCTGGGAGACGTAACGCCAGCCGGAGGGACCGGGGGCGCATTGGAAGTGTTCTTCGCCGAGGGGGGTGTGGTCGTGCGGATCGTGGAGCGAATAACGGCCGCGGGGCATGGGGGCGTAGGTGTCCTTGTGCGGTGAGGCTCTTGCCGTGGAGCCGGAGCCGTTCGGGGAGGGTATGGGGCAGGCCCCCGACACGGGGGTGCGGGGGCCTGCCTGGTACCGCTGGTACCTGTCGCCGAGTGGCTGCCGAGGTGCGTCAGCAGTCGATCACTAGCCGATCAGCGGCCGATCAGTAGCGGTAGTGGTCGGACTTGTACGGGCCCTCGACCTCGATGCCGAGGTAGGCGGCCTGTTCCGGGCGGAGCGTCGTCAGCTTCACACCGAGCGAGTCCAGGTGGAGCCGGGCGACCTTCTCGTCCAGGTGCTTGGGCAGCACGTAGACGTCGGTCGGGTACTCCTCGGGCTTGGTGAACAGCTCGATCTGGGCCAGCGTCTGGTCCGCGAAGCTGTTGGACATCACGAACGAGGGGTGACCGGTCGCGTTGCCCAGGTTCAGCAGACGGCCCTCGGAGAGCAGGATCAGGACCTTGCCGTCGGGGAATGTCCAGGTGTGCACCTGCGGCTTGACCTCGTCCTTGACGATGCCCGGGATCTGCGCCAGGCCGGCCATGTCGATCTCGTTGTCGAAGTGGCCGATGTTGCCCACGATCGCCTGGTGCTTCATCTTGGCCATGTCCGCGGCCATGATGATGTCCTTGTTGCCCGTGGTCGTGACGAAGATGTCGGCCTTGTCGATGACCTCGTCGAGCGTCGTGACCTGGTAGCCGTCCATGGCTGCCTGGAGCGCGCAGATCGGGTCGATCTCCGTGACGATCACCCGGGCGCCCTGGCCGCGCAGCGACTCGGCGCAGCCCTTGCCCACGTCGCCGTAGCCGCAGACGACGGCGGTCTTGCCGCCGATCAGGACGTCGGTGGCGCGGTTGATGCCGTCGATCAGGGAGTGGCGGCAGCCGTACTTGTTGTCGAACTTCGACTTGGTGACAGCGTCGTTGACGTTGATCGCCGGGAACAGGAGGGTGCCGTCGCGGTGCATCTCGTACAGCCGGTGCACACCGGTCGTGGTCTCCTCGGTGACGCCGCGGATCTCGGACGCCAGCTGGGTCCACTTCTGCGGGGACTCGCCCAGGGTGCGGTTCAGCAGGGTGAGGATGTGGCGGTACTCCTCGCTGTCCGCCGTCGAGGGGTCCGGGGCCGCGCCCGCCTTCTCGAACTCAACGCCCTTGTGGACGAGGAGGGTGGCATCGCCACCGTCGTCGAGGATCATGTTCGGGCCGCCGGTGGGGGTGTTCGGCCAGGTCAGCGCCTGCTCCGTGCACCACCAGTACTCCTCGAGCGTCTCGCCCTTCCAAGCGAAGACCGGGACGCCCTGGGGGGCCTCCGGGGTGCCGTTCGGGCCGACCGCGATGGCCGCGGCCGCGTGGTCCTGGGTGGAGAAGATGTTGCAGGACGCCCAGCGGACCTCGGCGCCGAGGGCGACCAGGGTCTCGATCAGTACGGCGGTCTGCACGGTCATGTGCAGGGAGCCGGTGATCCGCGCACCGGCGAGCGGCTGCGTGGCGGCGTACTCCTTGCGGATCGACATCAGGCCGGGCATCTCGTGCTCGGCGAGGGTGATCTCCTTGCGGCCGAAGGCGGCGAGGGAAAGGTCGGCGACCTTGAAGTCCTGGCCAGTGGCGACAGTCGACATGCGAGCTGCTCCTCGTGGTGTGGGTCGAGGGTGTGGGTACGGCTGGCTCTGCGGCGGCGGACACAAGAATGCCCGGGCGCTCGCATTGCAGTCCGTCGGAGGCCCTCTCTCCCTCGGCCGGTCCCGCGAGGGGCACCGCCCGACCGCCATCAGCAGCGACGTCTGACTCTGGTCACGAATCTACACCGATCGACCGGGCGGACCCCAGCCCGCCCCGGGGCCGGGATCCAGTCGGGCCAAGGTCTGTAGACCCTGTGAAGTTGCTCCACCGGCACTTTTGAAGTCGCGCCCGCGTGTTGCACCATGCTCGGGATCGGGAGCACCTGCACGATCTGCGCCACCCAGCGTTAGGAGAACCACGTGACCAATCCGGCTGGCGAGCGGCCATTGAAGCTGCTCGCGGTGACTGCCTGTCCGACAGGCATCGCCCATACCTACATGGCTGCGGAGAAGCTGGCTCAGGCCGCGGATGCGCTCGGCGTCGAGATGAAAGTGGAGACTCAAGGTTCCATCGGCGCCGAAAATGTACTTTCTGACAACGATGTCATAGACGCCGACGGCATCATCATCGCCGCGGACAAGGACGTCGACCGCAGTCGGTTCGTGGGGAAGAAGGTGCTGGCGGTCGGTGTCGCCGAGGGCATTCACCACCCCGAGCGGCTGATCGAGCAGGTGCAGAACGCGCCCGTGCACGGAGCGGGCGGCGGGGGCGGAGGCGCCACGGCGCCGACCACCGGGGGTGGCGGCGGCAAGGAGCGCAGCGTCGCGTACAAGGCGCTGATGAACGGCGTCTCGTACATGATCCCGTTCGTGGTGGTCGGCGGGTTGCTCATCGCCATCTCGCTGGCGCTGGGCGGTGACGCGACGTCCAAGGGCTATGCCATTCCAGAGGGAACGTTCTGGGCTCATGTCTTCGACATCGGTGTCATCGGCTTCACGCTCATGGTGCCGATCCTGTCCGGCTACATCGCCTACGCGATAGGCGACCGGCCCGCGCTCGTGCCGGGCATGATCGGCGGCTGGATCGCCAACACCGGTGAGCTGTACGACTCCAAGGCGGGCGCCGGCTTCATCGGTGCGATCGTCACCGGCTTCCTGGCCGGTTATCTGGTGCTGTGGATCAAGAAGGTCAAGGTTCCGAACTTCGTCCGGCCGATCATGCCGATCATCGTGATCCCGATCGTCGCGACGACGGCGCTGGGGCTGTTCTTCATCTACGTCATCGGCAAGCCGATCTCGTGGGTCTTCACGCATCTCACCGACTGGCTCAGCGGCATGACCGGGACCAGCGCGATCCTGCTGGGCGCGATTCTCGGGCTGATGATCGCGTTCGACATGGGCGGGCCGGTCAACAAGACCGCGTTCCTCTTCGGTGCCGGGCTCATCGCCACCGGGAACCAGACCGTCATGGGCATGTGCGCGGCCGCGATTCCGGTCATGCCGCTCGGGCAGGGACTCGCCACGCTGCTGCGCCGCCGGCTCTACTCCGAGCAGGAGCGGGAGACCGGTATGGCTGCGCTCTTCATGGGGATGTTCGGCATTTCGGAGGGTGCGATCCCGTTCGCCGCTGCGCGGCCCGCGCAGGTCATTCCGGCGAACATGCTCGGTGGCGCGGTGGCCGGTGCGATCGCCGGTATGGCGAGTGTGCAGGATGCGGTTCCGCACGGTGGGCCGATCGTGGCCGTGCTCGGTGCGGTGGGTGGCGTGCCGATGTTCTTCCTGGCGGTCGCCGTCGGCACCCTCGTCACCGCGCTCACCACGAACGCGCTGATCGACATCAAGGAGCGCGCGGGTCGGGGAACGGCTGCGCTTGCGACGGCGGGCGCCGGTGCGGGTGCGCTGGTGGCCGAACCGGTGCTCGTGGGCGTCGGCGCCGAGGTCGCGGGCTCCGGTGGCGTACGTACCGAGAGTTCGTCCACGCCCACGCAGGCAGCGGCACAGCCAGCTGAGGGCGAGGACGAGGGCGAGGTGCTGTCCGGGTATCTGACCGCGCAGACCGTGAAGGTCCGGATCGACGCCGACAGCAAGGACGCGGCCATCCGGGAGATGGCCGCGATGCTCGCCACCACCGGCAAGGTCGCCGATCCCGACGCGCTCGTGGCGGCCGCGTTCGCCCGCGAGGAGCAGGGCACCACTGGCCTCGGCGAGGAGATCGCCATTCCGCACGCCAAGACCGACGCGGTCACCGAGCCGATCGTCGGGTTCGCGCGGTCCGCGGAGGGTGTGGAGTGGGGCTCGCTCGACGGTACGAAGGCCAAGCTGATCTTCATGATCACTGTGCCGGAGGCGGCCGCGGGCGACGAGCACCTGCGGATCCTGGCGTTGCTGTCGCGCAAGCTCATGGACACCGGTTTCCGGGAGCGGCTGTCGGCCGCGGCCGATGAGGCGGCGATCCTCGAAGTGCTGCGCGAGATCCGGTAGTTCGCCGGACTTTCTGTGCCAAGCCCGGCCCCGTACGAGCAACCGTGCGGGGCCGGGCTGTACCCTCCGCCCGCACAGGCACAGGTTTTCCGGGGAGGGGCCACAGATACGGCGGCACAGGCGTCACCGCCGTGAGTGACTCCATGGTGCCGACAGCCACCCGCGGCGACAGGCTCCTCTTCGAGAAGGCCGGACGTGGGGAGCTCAAGCGGGGCGACATCGTCCTCTTCAGCGCGCCGGACCGGTACCAGGGCGGCAGCACGATCTCGCGCGTTGGGGGGCACGGCGGCGACCGGGTGGCGTGCTGTACGGATGACAGGGTGACCGTGGACGACAAGCCCCTGCCGGAGCCCTATGTGAGTGGCGGCGATGCCCGTGCGGGCTTCGGCTCGTACAGCGTCACGGTGCCGCGCGGGCGGCTGTTCCTGCTCGGGGACAACCGCGGGAACTCGAGGGACTCGCGTTTCTTCCTCGATCAGGACTCCGGCACGATCGCGGAGTCGCAGGTAGCGGCACGGTTGACCAAGGACTGGACCGGCGCGGTCGTGCTTTTTGCGGGTGTGGTGCTCGGCCGCGTGCTGGCCCTGATCGGAGCGGGCTGCGGGCTGGCCGGCTGGCTGGTGGGCCGGAAGCTGTCCCGCCCGGTGGCACCGCCGACGCCCCCGTTCTCGTCGTACGCGTAGGGGCGCCCCGTACTCGTACACGTACGGCATGAAGAAGGCCCCCGGCCGGTCGGCGGGGGGCCTTCGTCGTACGGACCGTCAGTGGGCGGCGTCCGGGCCCGGGCCGCCCGGGGACTTGGCCGGGTTGATGCCCGCCGCGGCCGCAGACTCGCTGTAGATGTCGGGCTCCAGGTAGATCACGCGCGCGATGGGCACGGCGGTGCGGATGCGCTCCTCGGCCGCGTTGATCGCGTTGGCGACCTCGGCGGCCGTGTCGTCGTGCTGTACCGCGATCTTCGCTGCGACCAGCAGTTCCTCCGGGCCGAGGTGGAGCGTACGCATGTGGATGATGCCGGTGACCACCTCACCGTCCACGACCGCCGCCTTGATCTTCTCGACCTCTTCCGTGCCGGCTGCCTCGCCCAGCAGCAGGGACTTCGTCTCGGCCGCGAGCACGAGCGCGATAAGGATCAGCAGGACGCCGATGCAGAGCGTGCCGATGCCGTCCCAGACGCCATTGCCCGTGGCCAGGGCGATGCCGACGCCGCCGAGCGCCAGGACCAGACCGACCAGCGCGCCCAGGTCTTCGAGCAGGACGACCGGGAGCTCGGGGGCCTTCGCATGGCGCACGAACTCCGTCCAGGAGCGCTTGCCGCGCGTCTCGTTGGACTCCTTGATGGCCGTACGGAAGGAGAAGGACTCGGCGATGATCGCGAAGACGAGAACGCCGACCGGCCAGTACCAGGCCTCGATCTCGTGCGGGTGCTTGATCTTGGTGTAGCCCTCGTAGACAGCGAACATGCCGCCGACCGAGAAGAGCACGATGGAGACGAGGAAGGCGTAGATGTAGCGCTCGCGGCCGTAACCGAAGGGGTGCTGTGGGGTCGCCTCACGCTGGGCCTTCTTGCCGCCGAGCAGCAGGAGGCCCTGGTTTCCGGAGTCGGCGACCGAGTGAACGCTTTCGGCGAGCATCGAGGACGAGCCACTGAAGAGGAACGCCACGAACTTCGCCACCGCGATCGCGAGGTTGGCGGCAAGAGCCGCCACGATCGCCTTTGTTCCGCCTGAAGCGCTCATCTGTTCCTGCAGTCCCTTCGTACGCTGTACGCCGTTCCGGGCTTTGCCCGTCCTTTACGGTGGGCCATTGTTGCAGCCCGGGGCGGCGAGGGCTCGTCAGGCCACCACGGTGGCGCGGAAGACCGTGCCGACTCCGGACACTTCGGCCTTTTCGCCCGCCGGGACGAAGGCGGACTGACCAGGGGCGAGGGCGAGTTCACCGGCGCGGACCGTGCCCGATGTGCAGAGCAGGATCTGCGGGGTGCGGGCCGTCAGGTCGCGGGGCTCGGCTCCGGCCGCGAGGACAAAACGGGAGAGGCGGAATTCGTCGATCGGGGTTTCGTAGACCTCTTCGCCCGAGGGAGATGCCTCGGGGCGCAGGACGCCCGGGTCGCTCGCCTCGAAACGGACGATACGCAGCAGCTCGGGGACGTCCACGTGCTTCGGCGTCAGTCCGCAGCGCAGCACATTGTCCGAGTTGGCCATGATCTCCACGCCGAGACCGTTGAGGTAGGCGTGCGGGACGCCGGCGCCGAGGAACAGGGCCTCACCGGTCTGCAGTTGGACATAGTTGAGCAGCATGGCGGCGATGACCCCCGGGTCGCCGGGGAAGTGGTGCGCGATCGAGGCGTACGGGGCGTAGCCGCCGCCGAGACGCTCGCAGGCGGCCGCGGCATCGGTGACGGTGGCCGCCATCTCGTCGGGGTCCGCGCTCAGCACCGCGGTCAGGACCTCGCGCAGCGCGGCCTCCTCCGGGTGGGCGTGCAGGAGGTCGACGTACGGCTTGAGCGAGTCGACGTCGAGACCGGCGAGGAGATCGGCGGCTTCGAGGGGCGCGCGGAAACCGCACAGGCCGTCGAAGGGCGTGAGCGCGCAGATCAGTTCGGGCTTGTGGTTGGCGTCCTTGTAGTTGCGGTGCGGGGCGTCGATCGGGACGCCGGCGCGCTCCTCGGCCTCGTAACCCTCCTTCGCCTGGGCGAGGTTGGGGTGGACCTGGAGGGAGAGAGGGGCGCCGGCCGCAAGGATCTTGAGGAGGAAGGGGAGACGCGGGCCGAACTTCTCGACGGCCGCGGGGCCCAGTTCGCGTACGGGGTCGGCGGCGATGACGTCGGAGAGCGGCCGCTCGTCATGGTCGCGGGTGACGCGCGAGGGCGCTCCGGGGTGGGCGCCCATCCACATCTCGGCCTGGGGCTCGCCGGTGGGGGCGATGCCGAGCAGCTCCGGGATGGCGGTCGTGGATCCCCAGGCGTAGGGGCGCACGGTGTTGGAGAGGCGGTCCATGGTCTTCGTTCTTCCCGATTCTCGTGGTGACGGTTACGCCTGGAGATGTCTGTGCGCTTCGGTTACGCGTGACGGAACGTAGGGCGGTTACGCGTTGGGGGCGGAACCCGCCAGGGCCAGGTAGACGGCTGCGAAGTCGGTGACCGCGAGGAGTTCGGCGATCGACTCCAGGTCGCTGCCGTCGTCCGGTTCGAGCTCACTGATCGGGGTGTCGTGGCTGAGCGCGAGTTCACGGGCGGCGGGGGCTGCGGTGAGGCCGCCTGCGGGGCGGTCACGGAGCAGTACGACGCGGGCTCGCAGCGCCTGCGGCTCCTCGACGCGGTCGCGGAAGAAGTCCTCGGGGTCGGCCCCGGCGGCGAAGTCGCCCACGAGGAGCCCACCGTGCGCGGGCAGCGCCTCGGGCAGCTCGGCGGCGAGGGCGGGGTAGCCGGCCAGCTCGGCCAGTACGGCGGCGAAGCGACGGCCTGCGGGGCCGGCGCCCCCGCCCTCCGTCCAGATCAGCGGAAGGCTGTCGGCGAGTTCGGCTGCGAGCGTCTTCGCCGGATTGCTGTACGTCGCGATGGCCGGGCCGCACCGTTCGGCGGTCTTGTCCAGGCGGTCCGCCACCTTGGCCAGCGTCTCCGGGGATGCCTCGAGCAGACCCAGCCGGTCGAGGAGGACCAGGAGCGGGGTGAACAGCGCCCACAGGGCGCCGGGGCTCGCGGCCTGCGTCTCCTCGTACAGCTCGTGCGGGGCGGTGGCCATCGGGACGACCATGCCGTGCGTGCCGTCGACGGCTTCGGAGAGCGGGGAGCGCTGGGGGGAGACGGCGACGACGGTGCAGCCGCGGCGGTACGCCTGCTCGGCGAGGAGGGCGAGGCCGGGTTCGCTGCCGTCGGTGGTCGCGATGAGCAGCAGGTCCACGGATCCCGCCCAGCCGGGAAGCGCCCAGCGCAGGGCGCCTGCGGCGGGGGCGACGCCGGTGGGGTGCAGACGGGTGACGGGGGCGGAGGCGCCGGCCAGGGCGCCGATCAGGTCCGCGACGCCGGTGGCGGCATGGCCGGGGCCCGCGACGAGAACGGCGCGGGGGCGGCCCTCCGGCTTGAGCTCGGCGATACCGGCCTCGGCGGCGTGCCGGGCGGCGGTGCGTACGCGCGCCCCTGCCTCGGCGGCGCCTCGGAGCAGTCCTCGGCGATCCGCGCGGGCCAGGTCTTCCGGAGCGTCGAGGAGCGACTCGTCGAGCATGAGGTTGGGCCTCCGATCGCCGTGCGGTGGTGGGTCAGGCGGGGCGGCGTGCCTCGTCGACGAGGAGGACGGGGATGCCGTCCCGTACCGGGTAGGCCAGGCCGCAGTCCTTGCGCGTGCAGATCAGCTCGGGGGTCTCGGCTGCGGAGCTGTCGCTCAGCGGGGCGTGGCAGGCGGGGCAGGCGAGGATCTCGAGGAGGCCGGCTTCGAGCGGCATGTGCGGGGGTGTCCCTTCGGTGCTTGCATACGTCGTGTGGCGGCGCGGTCGCTTGCGTGATCCGGGTCGCCGTGTATCGGGTGCGGCCGCCGGTCGAACGGGCGGTCGCAGGTCTGCGGATTGGGCCACGTCAGCGTACCGCTGGGGGGAGGGGTGCGGCGCGTTCTGGGGGACGTGGGGGCGGTTCTCCCCACCCCCGCTCCACCCGAAACCGGGGCTGCCCACCCCGGACCGCGTCGTCGCCGCGCCCCCGGTACCGGCCGACGCGCCGAAACCACGCCCGCCCCCTCAGCTCACGCTCCCCGGACCAGCCCCAGGACCTCGTCCCTCACCTTCGCCATCGTCTGTTCGTCCCGCGCCTCCACGTTCAGGCGCAGCAGCGGTTCCGTGTTCGACGGGCGAAGGTTGAACCACCAGTCCTCCGTCGAGACCGTCAGGCCGTCCAGTTCGTCGATCGTCACGTCACCGCGGGACGCGTACGCCGCCTTCACCGCCGCCGTCCTGGCCGCCTGGTCGTCGACCGTGGAGTTGATCTCGCCCGAGCCCTTGTAGCGGTCGTACTGCGCCACCAGCGCCGACAGCGGGCGGTCCTGCGAGCCCAGGGCCGCCAGGACGTGGAGGGCCGCCAGCATGCCCGTGTCCGCGTTCCAGAAGTCGCGGAAGTAGTAGTGCGCCGAGTGCTCGCCGCCGAAGATCGCTCCCGTACGGGCCATCTCCTCCTTGATGAAGGAGTGGCCGACGCGCGTGCGCTGCGGCGTTCCGCCGTTCTCGCGGACGACCTCCGGGACCGACCACGAGGTGATCAGGTTGTGGATCACCGTGCCGCCGGGGTGCTTCGCCAGTTCGCGGGCCGCGACCAGCGCCGTGATCGCCGACGGCGAGATGCCCTCGCCGCGCTCGTCCACGACGAAGCAGCGGTCCGCGTCGCCGTCGAAGGCGAGGCCCAGGTCCGCGCCCTCCGACCGGACGCGGGCCTGCAGGTCGACGATGTTCGCCGGGTCCAGCGGGTTCGCCTCGTGGTTGGGGAAAGTGCCGTCGAGCTCGAAGTACATCGGTACGAGTGTGACGGGCAGCGACGCGAACACCGTGGGGACCGTGTGGCCGCCCATTCCGTTGCCCGCGTCCACGACCACCTTCAGCGGGCGCATCGCCGACAGGTCGACGAGCGACAGCAGATGGGCCGCGTAGTCGGTGAGCGTGTCGCGCTCCGTCACCTTGCCCGGCTCGGCCGCCGGCTCCGGCGCGCCCTGGCCGGACCAGGATTCGACCAGTTGGCGGATGTCCGCCAGGCCGGTGTCCTGGCCGACCGGCGCCGCGCCCGCCCGGCACATCTTGATGCCGTTGTACTGCGCCGGGTTGTGCGAGGCCGTGAACATCGCACCCGGGAGGCCGAAGTGCCCCGACGCGAAGTACAGCTGGTCGGTCGAGCAGAGCCCGATCAGCGTGACGTCCGCACCCCTGGCCGCGGCCCCCCGCGCGAACGCCCCGGAGAGCCCCGGCGACGACGGCCGCATGTCATGGCCGACGACGATCGCGTCCGCGTCCGTCACCTGGACGAAGGCCGCCCCGAACAGTTCGGCCAGCGCCTCGTCCCACTGATCCGGCACCACCCCGCGGACGTCGTACGCCTTCACGATCTGCGACAGATCAGCAGTCACGGGCCCAACCCTCCTGAAAGTCCCTGAAGTCTCTGCGGTCACCTCAAAGCCTCAACGTACCCGCACAAGCTAAGGGAGCATCCAGCCCAGTACCGGCGTGCTCTGCGCCGTCACGATCAGACACATCACCAGGAGCAGTCCCAGGCTCCACGGCAGCACCTTGCGCAGCAGATCGCCCTCCTTCCCCGCCAGCCCCACTGCCGCGCATGCGATCGTCAGATTCTGCGGGGAGATCATCTTGCCGAGCACGCCGCCGGAGCTGTTCGCCGCCGCCAGCAGTTCGGGAGACAGGCCCGATTCGCGGGCCGCCGTCACTTGGAGCGCGCCGAAGAGCGCGTTCGCGGAGGTGTCGGAGCCGGAGACGGCGACTCCGAACCAGCCGAGCACCGGCGAGAGGAAGGCCAGACCCGCGCCCGCCGCTGCCACGAAGTGGCCGATGGAGGCGGCCTGTCCGGACAGGTTCATGACGTACGCGAGTGCCAGTACGGAGGTCACGGTGAGGATCGCGTACCGCAACTCCCGTACGGTCGCCGCCCATTCGCGCACCGCGTCCCTGCCGCCCACGCCGAGTACGAACGCCGTCACGACACCCGCCAGCAGCACCAGCGTCCCGCCCGTCGAGATCAGCGGCAGGGTGAAGTCATTGGCGCCGACCGGCTTCCCGTCCGGGTTCGCGACATCGAGGAACGGCCAGTCGAAGATCCGCGTCGCTTCCGCCAGCAGCCGCTTGACCGGCGGTATCTGGGCGACGGAGAAGATCGCGACGATGAGTGCGTACGGGGCGTAGGCGCGCACCACTTCACGCTGCGGGTCCTCGCGGTCCAGGTCCTCGCTCCGTACGCCCGTGAGCACCGCCGCCCGCACCGGCTCGGCGGCCGGCTTGCGCGCACCGGGCACCGCGACCAGCGCCGCCGCACCGATCAACGCCGCCCCGATGTCAGCGAGTTGTGCAGAGACATAGTTGGCCGCCGCGAACTGGGCAGCGGCGAAGGCGACTCCGCAGGCCAGCGCGGGCGCCCAGGTCTCGCGCAGCCCGCGCCTGCCGTCGACCAGGCCCACCAGGACCAGCGGTACGACGAGGGCCAGCAGCGGCGTCTGACGCCCCACCACCGAGGCCACCGAGTCCAGTGGCAGGCCGGTGACCTGAGCGAGCGTCACAACGGGCGTGCCCATGGCGCCGAAGGCGACGGGAGCGGTGTTGGCGACGAGCGAGACGACGGCCGCCTTGACCGGGTCGAAGCCGAGCGCGACGAGCATCACGGAACAGATCGCGACGGGCGCACCGAAACCGGCCAGGGCTTCGAGCAGCGCACCGAAGCAGAAGGCGACGACGAGGGCCTGGATACGGGGGTCGTCGGAGAGCCGCCCGAAGGAGCGCCGGAGGATGTCGAAGTGCTGCGTACGGACCGTCATCCGGTACACCCACAGGGCGTTGACGACGATCCACATGATGGGGAAGAGCCCGAACAGCACGCCCTGTGCACCGGCCGCGAGGGTCTGCCCGAGCGGCATTCCGTACGCGAGCCAGGCGACCAGCGCGGCGACGGCGAAGCCGATGAGTCCGGCGCGGTGGGCTTTCATCCGTACGGCGCCGAGCAGCACCAGAACGGTGACCAGCGGGAGTGCGGCGGCGAGAGCGGACAGGGCGAGCGAGCCTGCGACAGGTTCCAGCTGCTGCACGAACACGACAGACCTACCTCCGGATTCCGTGATGTGGAAAGCGGTTTCTCACGGGTGAGGGAATGGTCGTGTCCGCGACAAGCGGAGGTCAATGGTCCGTACAGGAATCCGTACAGGATTCAATGAAGAGGGGTGGTGTCCGGGGCAGGAGAAGGCCCGGGACAGGCGAAACGCTCAGGAGTCCGGCTCAGCGGTCCGGCTCCGGAATCCGGCTCAGGAATCCGGCTCAGGAATCCGGGGGACGCAGCACCCGCAGATGGCCGCGGCGCGCGACCTCCATCGGATCAGCCGTCCGGCGGCCGTTCTGCGCACCCGCCTCGGCCGTACGCCCCTGGGGGCGGGCCGCTTCCCGTACCGCATTGGCGAGCGCTTCGAGATCGTCGCCGCTGGGGCGGGCGGGGGCGGAGCCGTCGGTGAGCCGCACGACCTCCCAGCCGCGCGGGGCGGTCAGGCGCTCACTGTGCTCGGCGCACAGGTCGTAGCAGTGGGGCTCGGCATAGGTGGCGAGCGGGCCGAGGACCGCGGTCGAATCGGCATAGACGTACGTCAGTGTCGCGACGGCGGGGCGGCCGCACGCGGTGCGCGAACAGCGACGTACAGGGCTCACGACGTTGGACGGTACCGCACTCTTGAGCGGGCTGCGACGACTCTCCACCAGGTCACTCCACCGTGTCGTGGTGTGACACCCGACATAACGGCTCCCCGAGCAACTGGCCTGACCTGCACGGAAAGAGAAGCGCGCGGGCGACGACCGGCGGTGATCCGGTCATGACTTGGCGTAAATGAGGTCAATCACGATGAGATCCGCGATCGCTGTGAGATATGCAATCGGGCGCAAGCTTGGCCGGAATGTTCAATTAGCGACAAGCCTCCGACCCGGCGCGCGCACTCGATCGCCGCGCGCCCTGGAGAGCTACGCTGCGTCAGTGATGGACAGTCCTGTACCGCCCCGCCCGACCGAGCCACGGCCGCGCCGTCGCGACCGCCACGGCCGCGGCATGCGAGGGCCGGTCGCCCCGCCCCAGGTCCCCCTCGCCGCGAGCCGCGCCGAGTCCTTTCGCGACCTTGTGCAGGACTCGGTGGAACGGCTGGAACGGCGCTGGCCGCAGCTGGCCGACGTCGACTTCCTCGTACTGGATGTCCCGGGCGCGCCGGAGGAGTCGGTGCCACTGGGCAGCTCGCTCCCGGCGGACAAGGGGCGGCCGGCGCGGATCGTGGTCTACCGGCGGCCCGTCGAGATCCGTACGAAGACGCGCGACGAGCGGGCCCTGCTGGTGCACGAGGTGGTCGTGGAGCAGGTCGCGGAGCTGCTGGGGCTGTCGCCGGAGTCGGTGGATCCGCGGTACGGGCAGGACTGAACGGCTCAGTCGTCCAGAACCGACAGGTCCTGCTCCGCCTCCGGCACGGCCACCGTCCCCCGGTCGTCCGGCATCGTCTGCACCGTGAACATCGGGATCCCGTCCTGGGGCAGCGCCAGCGTCCGCGAGGCGTGCACCGGGCCGCCCGACACCGTCTCCACCATCAGCGCGTACGAGCCCTTCAGCCCGGCCGGCACCGGCGGGGTGACCGCAAGCGTCGTACCCGCCTTGACCTTGTAGGTCTTGACGACCTGGGTGCCACCCTCCGTGCCCGCCGACGCGGTGACCTTGACCTCGGCCGCGGCCCCCGGGGCGGTCAGGGAGAGCGTGGAGCCCTTGGCGCGGTTGTCGGCAACGCTCGCCCGCTCCCCCACCGGCGCTGTCGCCGGGATGAAGGCGACCTCCTGCTTGTCGCCCTTGCCGCGTACGACCCGCAGCGCCGCCACCACCGGGGTCGCCCGGCCGCTCTGGGACGGGCTGAGGATCAGGGAACCGGCCTCGCCCTTGGTGACGTCCTGCAGGTCCACGCTCGCGGTCATCCCCGACTTGACGTGCAGCGTCTCGTGTCCGGCCGGGATGATCTTCCCGCCGGGGCCCGCGAGTTGCACCTTCAGGTCGGCGTCGTCGTTGCCGGGCGCGAAGGCCACCAGACGTACCGAGGTGGCGTCCGCGGGGATGCCGGGGAGCACAGCGGTGCCGGACGGGTCGGCCGAGGCGGTCAGCCAGTCGCTGCCCGCCTTGTCGTCGGCGGCCCGCACCACTGCGCCGACGCGGCCCGTACGGGTGGTGACGTGGACGGTCAGCTCCGCGGCCGGGTCGGAGGTCAGGGTGGAGAGCAGGACCGGGACGCTGGATCCGGCCGGGACCGGGATGCCCTCGGTCAGCGTGGTCTTGAGTGCGCCGTCCTTGCCGTACAGCTCGATGTCGGCGACGGCGGGGGTGTCGTCCGGGTTGGTGAGGTGGACGTAGTCGTGTCGGTCCTCGGTCGTGGACGCGCCCGGGAACCAGAAGTCGGTGTCCGGGCCGGTGCAGCTGACGCCGAGCAGGCCGCGCGCGCCGCCCGCGGTTTCCGTGGTGGTCTGCTGGGCGGTCCAGCCGGGCGCGAGGCGGCCGGTGGCGGTCCCGACGAGAGCGGGGGACTCGCCGCCGGTGGCCTTGGCGGCGACGGGCTTGCCGGGCTCCTTCACCGCGAGCACCGCCTTGTCGGGCGTCGGCTTCTTCGCGCCCTTGGCCCCCTTGGCACCCTTCGCCGCGTCGCCGTTCTTGCTCTTGTCCTTGCTCGGGGCGGCCACCGTGTCGGCCAGTACGGCGGCGGACGGCCTCAGTTCGGCCGTGCCGTCCTTCGCGTCGCCGCTCTTACCCGCAGGCGTGAACGACGTGTACGCGGTCTCCGCGAGCTCGGAGGTGCTGGGCACGGGGCAGAGCAGACTGGAGCGTTCGACGGGCAGCCGCGCCGGGGCCTTCGCCTCGGTCTCCGCGCCGCTGCCGGGTGCGATGAGCGCGGCGAGGCCGGTGATTGCGGCGAGTGCGGTGGCGGTCGCGAGCAGGGAGATGGTCGTGCGGTTCACTCTGACTCGCCTCGCGTCGCGTTTCCGGGGGTGCCGTTCGGGCCGGGGTGCTGGTCGCTCTCACTGCCGTAGGCGTAGGGGTCGTACTGCTGCTGCCCCTCCTGGTACTGCCCTTCGGGGTAGGCCGTGGTCTGGTACGGGTCCTGGTACTGGTCGGCCTGGTACGGCTGTTGCTGGTACTGGTCGGCGCCGTACTGCTCATCGGCGGCGTACTGCTGCTCGTTGCCGTACGGGGCGCCCTGGTACTGCTCGTTGCCGTACGGGGCGGTGTATCCGGCGTCCGCGTACGACTGCGCGTCCCATTCGCCGTACTGCTGCTGGGGCAAGGCCGCGTACGGCGACTCCGGCTCGTACGACTGCTGTTGCTGCGCGAAGGCGTCCTGGCCGGCGGGGAGTTGGGCGTACGGATCCGCCTCGGAGTCCTCCCGCAGCGACTCCGCTTCCGCCTCTGCCTGCGCGCGCAGCCTGCGTGCCCTGCGTCCTTCGCCTTCCACCGCCTGCGCGGGTACGGCGATCTCCTCGTCCGGCAGGTCGTCGTCGATCTCCCGCCGCCTGCCCGGCAGCGCCAGCACCAGCAGCACCAGCGCGAGGAATCCCTGCGCCCAGATCCAGCCGGTGTGGGTGACGGGGTCGTCGTAGGAGAGGTCGAGCCGGCCGCCCTCGGCGGGGAGTTCGAAGCCCTGGGCCCAGCCGTCGACGACCGTCTTCGTCAGCGCGCGTCCGTCGAGGGTGGCCTGCCAGCCCTCGTCGGCGCGGTCGGCGATGCGCAGCACCCGCCCCGATGCCCCGGACGGGATCTGAGCGTGGGCCTCGACGGCGTCTGACGCGACGGGCAGCGGGTCGCCCTTGCCGCTCACGATGGTGGCCCGGGCGACCTGGCGGTCGACGCGCCACAGTGCGCTGCCGTCGAGCTGGCTGAGCCTGCTCAGGCCGGGCGTCGCGTCGAGGACGCGGCTGGTCTGGCGGGGTGCTCCGTCGCGTACGAGCACGTAACGGATGGCGAAGCCGCTGAGCTCGCGGGTCTGGTCGGCACCGGAGCCCGCCACGAGGTTGGCGACGATCTTGTCGAGCCGTGCGTCACTGCCGCCCGCCTCTGCCAGTTCGGCGTCGCCCAGTCGGCCGCCGGAGCCGCGTACGAGGGCGTACGAGACCTTGGCGGCCGACGCTCCACCGAGGACGAGGGTGCGCGGCTGGTCGCGGGTGTCGCTCTCTTCGGCGACGAAGGCCGGGACCTGGACGGGGTCACGCCGCTCCAGCGGGTGGGCGGCGCCGCTCAGCATCCAGTTGGCGGCGGCGAGCAGGGGCGCGATACCGGCGGCGAGCGCGATGAGCGCCGCGACGGGCTGGCGCCAGCCGAAGTTCTGGGCGGCGACGCGGGTACGGCCGCCTTCCGCGCCCAGGACGGCTGCGGCGAGGAGGGCGATGCCGTAGACGAGGGTGGCGGGTCCTGCCCAGCCGGAGCTGTTGGCGAGCGCCGCGAAGATCAGCCCGGTCAGCGCCACGGCCCAGGAGGCGCGGATCGCGAACTGCCGCTCACCGCGCAGCAGGGCGGCGAGCGCCGCGAGCACGATGCCGACGAGCAGGATCCCGCCCGCGGCCTTGGGGCCGCCGGGGCTGATGCCGAGGAGGTCGAGCGCGGAGGCCGATCCGGTGCCGAATGCGAGTCCCGCTTCGCGGAAGAAGGCGGACGGGCCGGTCAGCAGGGTCAGCGACCAGGGGGCGAGGACGAGCAGCGGGGTGCCGATGGCGGCGAGGAAGCGCACCCCGTACGCCGTGATGTCGTCGCGGCGCAGTACGAGTACGGCGATGCCGAGGACGAGCGCGAGCAGCCACACGATGGGCGTGAATGCCATCGCGAAGGTGAGCAGGAGCGCGTAGGCCCAGGTGGCGCGCCAGCTGCCGCGCCCGCTGCCGCTGATGCGCAGTCCGTGGGCCGCGACGCCCGCCCGGGCGATGAGCGGCAGCAGGATCGCGAGGACGGCGGTGCCGAGGCGTCCGGTCGCCAGTGCGCCGGTCGCGGCGGGCAAGAAGGCGTACGCGATGCTCGCCCAGGCCCGCAGCAGCCGGGATTCGACGATGGGGCGCGAGGCGAAGTACGCGGTGAGTCCGGCGAGCGGGACCGAGCAGACGAGCAGCACGGTCAGGGCGAAGCCGGTGGAGCCGAGGAAGACCGTGGACAGGGCCGCGAGCACCGCGAGGTATGGGGGCGCCGTCTGGGTGCCGCCGGTGCCGAGGGGGTGCCAGTTGTCGGCGTAGCGGGACCAGAGGTCGGAGACGTCGGCGGGGGCGGGCAGCAGGGCGCCGCCCGCGAGCGCTCCGCCGCCGAACAGGTCGAGGCAGGCGATGACCGAGATGAGCAGCAGCAGGGCGAAGAGAACCGGCCCGGGCTTGCGGGCGATCTTCTTCAGTCGCGCGAACTGCTCGATCTCCAGGAATTCGGCGTCGTCCCCGCCGGGTCCTGATTCGACTGCGCCGTGGCGCGAGCCGCCGGAGTCGGAGTCGGAGCCGCCGCCGATGTGGCCCGCGACCTGTTCGACGGTGGCGCGGACGGTCGCTCCGGGCGGCGGGAAGAGGGGGCGCAGTTCGGCCGCTTCCATCACGCGGCCTTCTCTGGCTCTTCTGCGGCGTCCGGCGATGATCCGCTCGGGCCGCAGCAGGGTGCCGAAGAGTCCCATGACTTCGTCGACGGCCTGGCCGGGCACCTTGCCGACGAGGTAGGCGAGGGTGCGCAGCAGGGTGCCGAAGACGATGCGCAGAAGTACGTAAGGGAGAGCGACCGTGCGTGCGTTCGTCAGCAGGGTGTAGACGGCGCCGGATTTGTCGACGCGGTGGGGGCTGGCGACGGAACGGCCGGCGCAGTCGACGGTGCGGCGTTCGCGGGCGGCTGCCTCGGCGTGCCGCATGACGGCGTCGGGTGCGATCAGGACGCGGTGTCCGGCGGCGTGCGCGCGCCAGCACAGGTCGACGTCGTCGCGCATGAGGGGCAGGCGCCGGTCGAAGCCGCCGAGCTGCTCGAAGACGTCGCGGCGGATGAGCATGCCGGCCGAGGAGACGGACAGGACGGAACGGATCTGGTCGTGCTGTCCCTGGTCCTGCTCGCGGCGGTCGAGTCCGGTCCAGCGGCGTCCGCTGTTGGCGATGGAGACGCCTGCTTCGAGGAGTTGCTTGCGGTCGTACCAGCCTCGGAGTTTGGGGCCGATGATGGCGGCGTATTCGTCGGAGTCGGCGACGCGCAGGAGTTCGGCCAGAGCATCGGGGGCGGGCGCGCTGTCGTCGTGGAGCAGCCACAGCCACTGGACCGGTTCCCCGTAGGGGAGTTCGGGCATGTCGTACGCGTCGTCGCGCCAGCTCCTGCTGACGGGGTCCCAGCCGCTGGGCCGCTTCAGATAGGGCAGGTCGTCGGGGGTGAGGACGCCGGCCGTGCGGGCGGCTTCCTCGACGGCGGTGCCGAATCCGGTGCGGCGTGCGAGGTGCAGCACGCGTTCGGCGCCGAGTGCCTCGGTGACCAGCCGCGCGGAGTCGTCGGCGCTGCCGGTGTCGGCTGCGATGACGTTCTGTACGGGGCGTTCCTGGCCGATGAGTCCGGCGAGGGCGTCGGGCAGCCAGCGTGCGCCGTCGTGGGAGACGAGCACGGCGGTGACGACATGCCGCGGGAACTCTGGCGGATGTGCCGGTGCGAACGCGGCTGTGGTGGCGGACATCGAGGTACGGGCCCTCCGGCCGGGGGGTCGCCCCGTAGGGGCGTTGGAGCGTCTCGGACGGGGCCCCACACTAACGGCTGGTACTACGACGGTCCGCCGACTGCTCGGAGTGCGCAGTCGGCGGACCGTGGTTTACGTACTGACTTGTGGTGGTTGGTCGCCCTCGGGCCTCGGTCTCGGGTATCCGTGCGGCGTTCAGACGGCGGCCTTCTTGAGCCGGCGGCGTTCGCGTTCGGACAGGCCGCCCCAGATGCCGAAACGCTCGTCGTTGGCAAGGGCGTACTCGAGGCATTCGGAGCGGACCTCGCAGGCGAGGCAGACCTTCTTGGCCTCGCGGGTTGATCCGCCCTTCTCGGGGAAGAAGGACTCGGGATCGGTCTGGGCGCACAACGCGCGCTCCTGCCAGCCGAGTTCCTCGTCCGCGTCCTCGACCAGCAGTTGTTCGAACAGCTCGGTCATGTGCGCCCCTCGTCTGTTTTTGCGTCCCCGTGATGTTGCCGCTATCGATTTCGGCCGAACGACACGAGTGAAATTACAAGTGCGTGGATCCGGGCCAGTCAAGCCGAGATCTGCTATTGGGCCCGGTATTCACTCTGCGGAACCAAAGCTATGCGGAAAGTGTGCAAATCACCAAAAACCTGACACTTGCCAGCGGCCTGCCCCGCGCCCTCCTCTCACGGGAGAGGACGTCGCGGGGTTCGATCTTGTTGCGATCGAGCCATTTAAGCGATCCGGATCACAGTCCGGTCACGGGACCACAACGGCGTTTGCGAGCGCGGTTGCTGCGCCATGTCTCCGCGGCCGCGAGTGCACAAACCTTTCTCCGACCGGAATAACCGGATGAGGTGAAACATTGACGCCAAATCGGGCATTGGGTTGACAAGTAAAGAACCCAACCGTCACCTTTGATCCCATGCCAGCGACCTCAGCGCACCTCGCGACCCCGCTCCGTGGGTTCCGCAGCGCTGTCCAGGCGCGCTGTTGCTGTTCCAGCTGTTGATGCGCCCTGGCGCTCCAGCATTTCTCCGCATGTAGCTCAGCCCGCATGTCTCACGCGACACCCCAGCACTGCACGTTCTCTGCCGAGGAACCACCGCACCCATGAACAGCGACAGCGACCTCCAGATCGCCGGCGACATCCTCGCCGTACAGCACCTTCTCCAGCCTGCCCGCGAGCACCCGGCCACCGTCGCCGACTTCGTCGGCCTCGCCCGCTCCATCGCCGCCGACCGCACACAGTGGGCCCATCTCGTCCAGTACGACACCACGACCCGCTGGTACCACCGGCTGCGTACCGGCCCCGGCTACGAGGTCTGGCTGCTCTCCTGGGTTCCCGGTCAGGGCAGCGGACTGCACGACCACGGACTCTCCTCCGGTGTCCTGACCGTCCTGGACGGTGAGCTCACCGAGCGCACCGAGCAGACGTCCCGGTCGCTGGCCGCGGGCGCGCAGCGCGTGTTCGCGCCCGGATACGTGCACGAGGTGGTCAATGATTCGCTCGAGCCCGCAGTGAGCCTGCACGTCTACTACCCGGGTCTGACCGAGATGCCGATGCACACGGCTCAGTGCTCCCCGGCAGCCCAGGACGTCGTACCCGCCTGACAGGCCCACCCGTCACCCGACCACCGCCCCTCAAGGATCAGGCTGCGCCTGACAGACTGTCTGTATGCGCATTGTGGTTCTGGCCGGCGGCATCGGCGGCGCCCGTTTCCTCCGCGGTCTCAAGCAGGCCGCGCCCGACGCGGACGTCACGGTGATCGGCAACACCGGTGACGACATTCATCTGTTCGGGCTGAAGGTCTGCCCCGACCTCGACACCGTGATGTACACCCTCGGCGGTGGCATCAATGAAGAGCAGGGCTGGGGGCGTACGGACGAGAGCTTCCGCGTCAAGGAAGAGCTCGCGGCGTACGGCGTGGGCCCCGAGTGGTTCGGTCTCGGCGACCGTGACTTCGCCACACACATCGTCCGTACGCAGATGCTCGCCGCGGGCTATCCGCTCAGCGCTGTCACCGAGGCGCTGTGTGCCCGCTGGAACCCCGGCGTGCGGCTGCTGCCCATGTCCGACGACCGCGTCGAGACGCATGTCGCCGTCGAGGTGGAGGGCGAGAAGAAGGTCATCCACTTCCAGGAGTACTGGGTGAAGCTGCGGGCGTCCGTGGCCGCCGAGGCGGTCGTGCCCGTCGGAGCGGACCAGGCGAAGCCCGCGCCGGGCGTCCTTGAGGCGATCGCCTCGGCCGACGTCATCGTCTTCCCGCCGTCCAACCCCGTTGTCAGCGTCGGCACGATTCTGGCCGTGCCGGGGATCCGCGAGGCCATCGCCGACGCGGGCGTCCCGGTGGTGGGCCTGTCCCCCATCGTCGGGGACGCGCCCGTGCGCGGGATGGCGGACAAGGTGCTCGCTGCCGTGGGCGTGGAGGCGACGGCGGCGGCCGTCGCGCAGCACTACGGCTCCGGGCTGCTGGACGGCTGGCTCGTCGACACCGTCGACGCGGGGGCTGTGGCGGAGGTCGAGGGGGCGGGGATCCGCTGCCGGGCCGTGCCGCTGCTGATGACGGACGTGGACGCGGCCGCCGAGATGGCACGCCAGGCGCTGACGCTGGCCGAGGAGGTCCGGGCGTGAGCTCGCCCTCGTACCGCGTCTGGGCACTGCCCGGTCTCGGCGAGGTCCGGCCGGGCGACGATCTCGCCAAGCTGATCGCCGCGACCGAGCCGGGGCTCGTGGACGGCGATGTCCTGCTCGTCACATCCAAGATCGTGAGCAAGGCGGAGGGGCGGGTCGTCGCGGCCGACGACCGCGAGGCGGCCATCGACGCGGAGACGGTACGGGTGGTGGCGCGGCGGGGCACCCTTCGTATCGTCGAGAACCGGCAGGGCCTGGTGATGGCCGCGGCCGGAGTCGACGCCTCCAACACCCCTGCCGGGACCGTGCTGTTGCTGCCCGCCGACCCCGACGCATCGGCGCGGGCGATCCGCGCGGGGCTGCGCGAGACTCTGGGCGTGGACGTCGGCGTGATCGTCACGGACACCTTCGGCCGGCCGTGGCGCTACGGTCTGACCGATGTCGCGATCGGCGCGGCGGGCGTGCGGGTCCTGGACGATCTGCGCGGCGGTACGGACGCGCACGGCAACCCGCTGAGCGCGACCGTCGTCGCCACCGCGGACGAGCTGGCCGCGGCGGGCGACCTGGTCAAGGGCAAGGCCGAGGGGCTGCCGGTCGCGGTGGTCCGGGGCCTGGCCCATGTGATGGGCGGCGAGGACGGCGCGCGCGCCATGGTCCGGGTTGCCGCCGACGACATGTTCCGGCTCGGGACCTCGGAAGCGGTACGGGAGGCGGTGACCCAGCGGCGTACGGTCCGCGAGTTCACCGACGAGCCGGTGGACGGCGGTGCGGTCCGCCGGGCCGTCGCCGCGGCCGTCACGGCGCCCGCGCCGCACCACACCACGCCCTGGCGCTTCGTCCTGCTCGAATCGGAGACGGCGCGCACGGGGTTGCTGGACGCCATGCGGGACGCGTGGATCGCGGATCTGCGGCGCGACGGCAAGAGCGAGGAGTCCATCGCAAAGCGGGTACGGCGCGGCGAGGTGCTGCGGCGCGCGCCGTATCTCGTGGTGCCCTGCCTGGTGATGGACGGCTCGCACCACTACGGCGACGAGCGCAGGGACGCCGCCGAGCGCGAGATGTTCGTGGTCGCGGCGGGCGCGGGCGTTCAGAACTTCCTGGTGGCGCTCGCGGGTGAGCGGCTCGGCTCGGCGTGGGTGTCCTCGACGATGTTCTGCCGCGAGGTCGTACGGGACGTGCTGGCGCTTCCGAAGGGGTGGGACCCGATGGGGGCGGTGGCGGTGGGGCACGCGGCTTCTCCGCCGAAGGAACGGCCTGCGCGGGAGACGGGTGACTTCATCGAGGTGCGGTGAGTTCCTCCTGAGCACGACGGAAGGCCCCGGCGTCGGTACGCCGGGGGACCAACTGGAAGAACGCGCCAACGATGAACAGCTCCAACAAGATCGGGGGTGGCAGCTTCGCGCATGGCTGGAAGTCCTCCTCCTGCCCGGACGAGTACGTCGTCTTCGATGTGAAGCCCACCGCACAGAAGGCGGTCGCCGACGGCTGGAAGACGATGACCGTCGGCTTCAAGGCCTCGGAAGCGTCCAGGCGAACGGCGGCCACGACCCGTACGTCGATCTCGCGTACAACCGCCCCCCGGCCGCCCCCAGCAGCCTGGACCTCGACCCCGACCTGAGCTGCGACACCACAGCCCCGTACGTGAATGTCGGCGCCTCGTCGATCACCTTCTGGGGCAGCGGCAGCGACGAGGACGGCAACCTCGCCACCCTCAACTTCGAGCTGTGGCCCACCAGTGGCAGCACCGCCAATATGCTCGGCGCCAAGGGCAAAGTGTCGGTCGGCAGCCAGACCAGCTCGGCCCGCGTACACACCGACCCGGTTCCGACCGGCAATGTGACCGGCGGGCTCAAGCTGGTCAATGGCACGACGTACTCATGGCGCGCCAAGGCCGTGGACAAGTTCGGTGCGGCATCCGCGTATTCGCATACGAAGACTCCGTGCCGGTTCGTCTTCGACAACTCTCGCCCGACACCGCCCCTCGTCACGTCGCCGCATTTCCCGGACGCCGACGCCACGGACAACGGCTTCAACAATGACGCCGAGGACTCGAAGTGGAGCACGGTCAAGTTCGGCACCCCGGGTTCCTTCACCTTCAAGGCCGCGCAGACCGATGTGGTGAAGTTCGAGTACGGCTTCAACCAGGCCTCGTACCCCTTCTCCGTGCCCCGTACGAACGGCGCGCCGGTCGCCACTCTGACCACGGTCTCCAACGCCAAGCCCCCGCTCGCCGGACCCAACGTCCTGTATGTGCGAGCGGTGGACGACGCGGCTCATGTCTCGGAGCCGCTGAAGTACTTCTTCTACGTCACCCCGCGCGACCAGGCCGACAAGCCTGGCGACTTCACGGGAGACGGGCTGCCCGACCTGATGGTCGTGGATGCGAACGGCAACCTGCGCCAGTACCCCTCCGAGTCGACCACGGACCTGGTGAAGGGTACGGGCGACCTCGACTACTCCATGTCGGGCGCCTACCGCGGCAACCCGGACAAGGACCCGAACGGTGACGACAGTCTTCCCGTCTATGTCGCAGCGCCGTCCGGTTACTGGAAGAACACCCTGATCACTCACTTGGGAGATGTGTACGGCGGCGACGGTCTGCAGGACCTGGTCGCTCGCCGGGAGGGCAAGCTGTGGGTCTACCCCGGTGACGGATACGGCGGCGTGAACATCGACAAGCGCCAGCAGATCCTGCTGCCCTCGAACGCGCCCGCACCGGACGCCATGACGCAGATCGTCTCCGCGGGTGACGCCACGGGCGACGGCAAGCCGGACTTCTTCCTCAAGGTCGGCAACGAGTTCTGGGCCCTCGTCGGCTACAACGGCGCGACCGTCGAGCAGGCGGTCCTGCTGTCCAGCTCTCCCTGGCTGGAGCGCGACATCGTCACCGTCCAGGACATCACAGGCGACGGCGTGACCGACCTGCTGTACAGGACGGATGCGAGCGACCGTCTTCTGCTGCGCACCGGCAAGGCAGCCGGCGGTGGAACCGACCTCAACTCGCTGGCGGCGGCGGCGAACTCGGCGGGCGGCGTGGACACCCAGTACGGCGCAACCAGTTGGGGCCGCGAGGGCATCCGGTTCCTGCACGGCACGCCCGACGCGAACGGCGACGGCATCCCCGACATCTGGACGCTGCGGGTCGATGGTGCCGTCCGCTTCTACGCGGGCACGCGCGGGGAGATGACGCACGGCGGAGTCGAGATCATCAGCAACAGTGGCGGCGGCTGGAACAGCAAACTCGCCATCGGCTGACGTACGTACGCGCACCCCGAGGGCCCGGTCGGATACGACCGGGCCTTCGGCGTCTACAGGGCGGCGATGTCGCCGCGCGGCATCTTCGGAGTGCGGCGGGGCGGGGTGCGGCCGCTCAGGAGGATGAGGCGGGCGGCGCGGTGGCGCTGGCCCGCGTAGGGGGCGAGGAGTTCGAGCATCGCGGCGTCGTCGGCGTTGCGGTCGCCTGCCAGTGCGTAGCCGACGATGCCGGGCAGGTGCAGATCGCCGACGGTGACGGCGTCGGGGGCGCCGTTGCTGCGCTGGATGGTTTCGGCTGAGGTCCAGGGGCCGATGCCGGGGATCAACTCCAGCCGTTCCTGGGCCTGTTGGGGCTCCATCGCCGCGGCCTCCTCCATCCGGCGGGCGACGCGGACGGCGCGCAGGATGGTGGAGGCACGCTTGTTGTCGACGCCCGCGCGGTGCCACTCCCAGGACGGGATCAGCGCCCAGGTGCGGGGCTCGGGCATCACATGCAGCCGGTCGTCCGTGCCGGGGGCGGGCTCGCCGTATTTGCGTACGAGCAGCCGCCAGGCGCGGTACGCCTCGTCCGTCGTGACCTTCTGCTCCAGGATCGACGGGATCAGGGCTTCGAGGACGCGTGAGGTGCGGGTCAGACGCAGACCGGGGCGGCGGTGCTGGGAGGCGGCGACGAGGCGGTGGCGGGGAGTGAAGGCGGCCGGGTCGTCGCCCTCGCCGAGCATGGCGGGCAGCTGGTCGAGCAGCCACTCCGCGCCGGGGCCCCACGCCTCGGCCTCGGCGGCGCCGGTGTCCGCCCGGAGCGCGACCCTGAGCGTGCCGGGCCCTGCGGGCGTCCGGCTGGCACGCCAGACGGAGCCGTCGGGCGTCGTACGGAAGGTCGGGTCGGCCGGGCCTCGGCGCAGTGGCCCGAGGACGAGACCCAGGTCCAGGGGGCCGGGGGGTGTCCAGCGGCGGGTGCGGGGGGCGGTGGCCTGGCGGGGGACGGCTTTGGGTACGGGGGTGTGACCGCCGCGCACGGTGGTGCGGGTGGGTCGGTTCGGTGCGAAGCGTCCTGCCACGGTCTATGAGGGTACGGGGCGGCGGCGCCTGGGGCGGTCCCGTTCCCCGAACGCCGCCGGGGCCGGATGTGCTACTGGTCCGAGGAGAAGCGGACCGACGACGCCGGGAGGACCGCGTCGCACCACACCCTCGCGCCGTCGCGGAGTTCGTTGTCCGGGCCCACCACCGCGCCGTCGCCGATCACCGCGCCCGACAGGACCGTACGCGCGCCGATCCTCGCGCCCGCGCCGATCAAGGAAGCGGAGATGACCGCGCCCTCCTCCACGACCGCGCCCTCGAGGACCGCGCTGCCGTCGATGCGGGCGCCATCCGCGATCACCGCGTTCGCGCCGACGACCGTGCCGCCGGTCAGTTTCGCGTCGGGGGCCACCGAGGCCGTGGGCAAGACCAGGCGGTCGCCGCAGCGGCCCGGGACCGCCGGGGACGGGGCGCGGCCCATCACCAGGTCCGCCGAGCCGCGGACGAAGGCCTGGGGGGTGCCGAGGTCCAGCCAGTAGGTGGAGTCGACCATGCCCTGCAGGTGCGCCCCGGAAGCGAGGAGCTTGGGGAAGGTCTCGCGTTCCACGGAGACGGGACGGCCGACCGGGATCGTGTCGATGACGGAGCGGCGGAAGACATACGCCCCCGCGTTGATCTGGTCGGTGACGATCTCCTCGGGAGTCTGCGGCTTCTCCAGGAAGGCACGGACGCGCCCGTCCTTGTCGGTGGGCACGAGGCCGAAGGCCCGGGGGTCCTCGACCCGCGTCAGGTGCAGGGAAACGTCCGCGCCGGACGAGCGGTGCGTGGCCACCAGTGCCTCGATGTCCAGGCCAGTCAGGATGTCGCCGTTGAAGATCAGCACCGGCTCGTCGGGGCCCGAGCGCAGCCGCGACGCGACATTGCGGATCGCGCCGCCCGTGCCGAGCGGTTCCTCCTCGGTGACGTACTCGAGGTGGAGCCCGAGCGCCGAGCCGTCGCCGAAGTGCGGCTCGAAGACCTCCGCGAGATACGACGTCGCGAGCACGATGTGCTCCACGCCCGCCGCCCTGGCCCGCGACAGTTGGTGCGTCAGGAACGGGACGCCCGCCGCCGGAACCATCGGCTTGGGGGTGTTGACGGTGAGCGGACGCAGTCGGGTGCCCTTGCCGCCGACCAGGAGGATCGCTTCTGTCACCTTGTCGTCTCTGCTTCCTGCTGGGGCCGGCATGGTCAGTCGTTCGAGACCGGCAGTGTATGCAGTTGGTCGGGGCGTTCCCCGTCAGCCACGGCCCTGGTATTTGGCCGAGGATGTCCGCGCGGTGCCGAGCTTGCCGTAGAGACGGCCTCCCGGACAGTCCGTGAGGAATCCGTCCCGGTGACCGGAAATGACGTTGAAGGTGACCTTCTTGCCCTTCTTGTACTTGCCGCTTCCCCCTGAAGTCAGCACCACCTTGCCGCGCGGATTGGCTCCGAACAGCCCCAGCTTCCAGGCCGTCAGCCTGGCGATCGCGGTCACCGCGGCCGCGGGCGGAGTGGAGCGACTGTACGTGCCGAGGACGGCGATGCCCATGCTGTTTGTGTTGAATCCGAGGGTGTGTGCACCGAGGACCGCTTTGGCCACGCCTCCCGCGCGCCCTTCGTAGATGTTTCCGCACTTGTCGACGGCGAAGTTGTAGCCGATGTCGCGCCAGCCGCTACTCACTACGTGGTAGCGGTAGATACTGCGCAGGACGGAGGGCGCCTGCTTGCAGGTGTAGGTGTTGCCGGTGGCAGTGTGGTGCACAAAGGCGGCTTTCACCTTCTTGGTGTAGACGAAGCCCTTGTCGCGCAGCGACTCTCTGGCGCCCCATGCCTTGCGCGTGATGATGCGCGGGCGCGGTCCGATGTACGGCTTCGCGCCTGCCGCCCGGTCGAGGCCCGCCTGAGCCTCCGTCTCCTCCTGGGAGAGCGCCGGGAGTACCTTCGGCGCCGACTCGGGTACGTACGCGGCGGCCCGGACCGGCCCGCCCGGCACAGACCCGTAGCCCGCGAACCCACGCGCCGTGAGCCCCTCCGCTGCGAGCCCTTCCACCGCCGACCCATCGACCGCCGGGTCCTCCGACACCGGCTCCTCGGCCGCCGTCTCCTCGCCCGGGTCCACGAGTTCGAGCCGCAACCCCTCGGGCAGCGGCGCCTGTTCGGCCGTTTTCTCCGCCCGTACGCGTACCTCGACGCCGTCCGACTCCCCCACCCACAGCGGGGCCGTGGACCCGCGTACCTTCCCCGAGTCGCTCTCCGCGGTGCCGGGATCCGCGCCGTGCTCCTCGTTGTGGGTCTCCACGTCCTGCCAGTCCGACCACTGCCCGGAGCCCGTGGCCCGGGTGCGGACCTGGACCGTGCCGTGCAGCTCCGCGTTGACGTCGTTCCAGACGACGCCGACGAGCGAGAAGGGTCTGACGTCACGCTCGGTCAATCCCTGTTCGGCTGCCCGGCCGAGAGACCTGTCCGACGCCGTCACCCCGACCGCCGCCAATGGCAACGACTGGGTGGAGCCAGGCAGATCCGGCGTCGGTGGTGCTGCGGCCACCGCACCGGAGGACAGCGAGAGCGGAAGTACCAGCGCGGCTGAGCACGCGACGCCGATCGAAGAAGCTAGAAGTCCACGCATGAAAACGATGCTGAGCCGGGCCCGCCCACTTCGCTATCCGGGAAACTGACGGACCATCGGTCCGACCGGTGGAACCCGTCACCGTACGGCGGCTCGCCGTGTCCCCGCCGCGTACCCTTGCGCGGGTGAACGCCAGCCACCGTACCCCTGCCGACCTGCTGCGATCCGCGCTCGCCGCGGACCCGGCGCGCCCCTTGGTCACTTTCTACGACGACGCCACCGGTGAACGGGTCGAATTGTCCGTCGCCACCTTCGCCAATTGGGTGGCCAAGACAGCGAATCTGCTCCAGGGCGACCTCTCCGCCGCGCCCGGCGACCGGCTCGCGCTGCTGCTTCCCGCGCACTGGCAGAGCGCGGTCTGGCTGCTCGCCTGCTCCTCGGTCGGCGTGTGCGTCGAGGTGGGCGGCGATCCGGCCGACGCGGATCTCGTCGTGAGCGGGCCCGACTCGCTGGAGGAGGCCCGCGCCTGTTCCGGTGAGCGGGTGGCGCTCGCGCTGCGCCCGCTGGGCGGACGTTTCCCGCAGCCCCCGGCGGGCTTCGCCGACTACGCGGTGGAGGTCCCCGGGCAGGGCGACCGCTTCGCGCCGTACGCGCCGGTGGATCCGGCCGCGCCCGCGCTCGTCGTCGGCGGTACGGAACTGAACGGCGCCGGGCTCGTCGAGCGGGCTCGCACGGACGCGGCCGCACTGGGCCTTGGGCCCGGCTCGCGGCTGCTGACCGGGCGCTCGTACGACACCTGGGAGGGGCTGTCCGCCGGGCTGTTCGCTCCGCTCGCGGCGGGCGGGTCCGTGGTGCTGTGCCGAAACCTCGGCAAACTGTCCCAAGAGGCCCTCGAGAAGAGGATCGCGGACGAGCGCGTCACCAACACCGCTGTATGACAAGCCTCTGAAGTCCACCCGTGTGGCGCACACCCGGGCCGAGCCCCCCGGATCCTGCGTCAACTCCGGTGGATGATCGGCGATACGCGTGCTTCAACGCACAACCAAGCGCGAGGTTCAGCCGTCTAGTCCTGCGATCGGCGACCCAGCGCGCCGCCGACGCCGTGAAGGATGGACTCAGACGTGACGGACAGTACTGGCACGCCCGCCGAGCCCGGCGAAGCCGGTGACGACGCGGGCGGAGGGGCCGGTGAGACGGCCCCCGGTACGGAGTCGGGCACGGACGGCGAAGCCACCGGCGCGAACCCCGGTCCGGACGGCGAAGCCACCGGCACTGACGCCCCTGCGGCCGCCGAGGCGGATGCGGCCGACACCGCGAGCGGCGACGACACCGAGGGCGAAACCCCCAAGCGCAAGCGCCACTGGCTCCGTTGGGCCGCCCTCGGTACCTCCGTCGTCGTCCTCGCCGCCGCCGGCGTCGGCTGGTGGTTCTACCGCAAGCTCGACGCCAACATCACCACCGACACCACCGCGGCCGCCGAGCTGGAGACGTACGAGAAGGAACGCCCCACGCCCGTCGCAGTCGACGCGCAGAACATCCTTCTCCTCGGCTCCGACACCCGCTCCGGCGCGGGCAACAGCAAGTACGGCCGCGACGACGGCGGCAGCCAGCGCTCGGACACCACGATCCTGCTGCACATCGCCGCGGACCGGCAGAGCGCGACGGCGATGTCCATCCCGCGCGACCTCATGGTCAACATCCCGAGCTGCCGCAAGCCCGACGGCACCCGCACGAAGGCGCAGTTCGCACAGTTCAACTGGGCCTTCGAGTTCGGCGGCGCCGGCTGCACCATCCGTACCGTCGAGGGGTTCACCGGCGTCCGGATCGATCACCACATGGTGGTGGACTTCCACGGCTTCAAGGCCATGGTCGACGCCGTGCACGGTGTCGAGGTCTGCCTCAAGGAGCCGATCGACGACGCCGACGCTCATCTCAAGCTGCGCGCGGGCAAGCAGAAGCTGAACGGCGAGCAGGCCCTCGGTTTTGTACGGGCCCGCAAGTCCATCGGGAACGGCAGTGACACAGAACGTATGGAACGCCAGCAGCAGTTCCTCGGCGCGCTGGTCAAGAAGGTGCAGAGCAATGGCGTACTGCTCAATCCGATCCGGCTCTACCCGGTCCTCGACGCGGCGACGAAGTCGCTGACCACGGACCCGGGGCTGGACTCGCTGAAGGATCTGTACGACCTGACCCGCTCAATTCGCAACGTACCGACCGAAAAGGTGCAATTCCTTACGGTTCCACGCCAGCCGTACAGCGCGGACCCGAACCGCGACGAGCTGGTGGAGCCGGAGGCGAGCGAACTCTTCAAGCGGCTGCGCGAGGACACGCCTGTCCGCGTCGTCCTCGAGAAGAACAAGAAGAAGGGCACGTCGGGCGACGAAAAGCCTGACGACAGCGGCTCGGCGAGCCCGACTCCGGCACCGACGTTCTCCGGAACGAACGCCGCTGTGGGCATGTGTGAGTAAAGCGATGACCAAGGCACAGTCGGAAGTCCATGAAGATTGGGCGTATTGCCCGGTTGTAAGGGGCGTGGAATTTGTCACTGACGTCGCTTCCCGTTGAACTGGGCGGATAGTGTGACGCGATCCGGTGCTTCCGACCTCGGGTCGCGCACTGCTGGATCGAAAGACCGAGCGCCCTTCGGGGGAGGCGCCTCGCGAGGCACCGACGGAGGACTCAAGCAACCGTGGATGCGCAAAGCCGTGGGCGGGCGGACGAGATCGACCCCGCCGACCAGTGGGTACTCAACCCGCAGACCGGCAATTACGAATTGCGACTGGACCAATCCGCACAGCAGTCGTCCCCGTCGAGAAGCGCCGGTTCGAGCAGTCGCGGATCCAGAAGCTCCGAGGGCAGGAGCGCCGGTCCGCGGACCCCTGCGCCGAGGAGTCCCGAGGGCGGCCGCAGGACCGCGACCCCGGGCACGGAGGTGCCGGGTCAGCGCTCGCGCCGTGCGGGCCATGCCTCCGGCGGGACGAATCCCCCCACCGCGGGCCGGCGCAAGCGCAAGCAGCCCCAGTCGCGCAAGAAGAAGGCGCTTCTGTGGACGGGCGGCGTGATGGCCTTCGTCGTGGTCGCCGGGTCCGTCGGCACGTATCTCGTCTACAAGCACTTCGACTCGAACCTGAACACGGTCGACGTCGCGGGCGCAGGCAGTGGCGGCTTCAAGAAGGACCAGGCCGTCAACATCCTGGTCATCGGCACGGACAAGCGGTCCGGCTCGGGCAATGCCGGTTACGGCGACAAGAACAGCGTCGGGCACGCCGACACCACGATCCTCTTCCATGTCTCCAAGGACCGGTCGAACGCGACCGCGCTGTCCATCCCGCGTGACCTGATCACCGACATCCCGGACTGCGAGACAAAGACCGCCGAGGGCACCAAGGTCATAGGCGGTACGACCAGGACGCGGTTCAACGAGAGCCTCGGCCAGGAAGGCCGCGACCCGGGCTGCACCATGCGTACGGTCAAGGCGCTCACCGGCGTGACCGTCGACCACTTCATGATGGCCGACTTCAACGCGGTCAAGACGATGACCACGGCGGTCGGCGGTGTCGAGGTCTGCCTCGCCAAGGACATCAAGGACAAGGACTCCAAGCTCAACCTCACGGCGGGCAAACACGTCGTGGAGGGTGAGCAGGCGCTGGCGTTCGTACGCACGCGTCACTCGGTGGGCTTCGGCGGCGACCTCAGCCGGATCGAGATCCAGCAGCAGTTCCTGAGCTCGCTGATCCGGAAGATGAAGTCGAGCGACACCCTCTCCAGTCCCACCAAGATGTGGGACCTGGCCGAGGCCGCCACCAAGGCGCTCACCGTCGACACCGGGATAGGCAAGATCTCCCGGCTGCGCGATCTCGGTATGGAGCTCAAGAAGGTCAACCCGAAGAACATCACGTTCGCGACGGTCCCGGTGGTCGACAACACCGACGGCGCGACCGTGCTGCTCAACGAGAGCAAGGCCAAGCCCCTGTTCTCGATGATCCAGAACGACACCTCGCTCACCGAGGTGAAGCAGAAGGAGCAGGACGCCAAGAACCAGCAGGCGAGTCTGCTCAAGGGCACGAGGGCGGAAGCCTCCAAGGTGCGGGTCGCGGTCTTCAACGGCAGCGCCACACGAGGCGCGGCGCTGGCGACCCTGACCTGGCTGCAGAACGAGGAAGGCGTACTGAAGTCGAGCAATGAGGGCAACGCCCCGCAGAAGCTCGCCAAGACGACGCTGGTGTACGCGCCGAACCAGGCCGACCAGGCCCGCAAGCTCGCGGACCTGATGGGTCTGCCCGCCACGGCGCTCAAGCCTGGCACGAAGAACGCCGTGGGACTCGAGGCCATGACCCTGACCCTCGGCGCCGATTTCCAGGGCGCAGGGGTGCCCATCACCGGTCCGGCGAAAGCGCCGGAGGGTGTGCAGAAGGTCGAAGCGGACAAACAGGTGTGCGCCAAGTGACCCCGGAACACCGGGTCATACGGAGCGCCTGAACGACAGGGGGGACCCGGGGTGGGACAGAACAGCGTGCGCGGGGAGGGGACGCGGGACCGCGTCCCGCACGCCCGTGACCTGGGCTGGGACGACAGCCTGTACGGGGAGGGGGGCGAGGGGTCCGTCAAGGGCCGCCGCGCCCGGATCGGCCGCCAGGCCCGTCCCGAGGAGCGGGACCCCGAGACCGATGGCACCGCGGGTGCGGAGGGCGCCGGCGACCATCCGGGGTCCGGTCACCGGCGCGGCGGCGCGCGGCGCGGGAAACGCGGCAAGCGCCGCATACTGCGCTGGGTCGCGTCCGTGCTGTCGCTGCTGATACTCGGCACGGCCGGCGCCGGATACCTCTATTACGAGCACCTCAACAGCAAGCTCAAGAAGGACGACCTGACGCTCGGCGACAAGATGCGCGAGCACCAGGCGAACGCGGCGGGCCAGACGCCGATGAACATCCTGCTGATCGGCTCGGACGCACGGGACTCCAAGAAGAACCAGGAGCTCGGGGGCGCCAAGGACACCTTCGGCGGGACACCGCTCGCGGATGTGCAGATGCTGCTGCACGTCTCGGCGGACCGCAGCAACATCTCAGTGATCAGCATGCCGCGCGACACCGTGGTCAAGATCCCGAAGTGCACGGACCCGGACACCAAAAAGACGTTCGCGGCGACCGGCTGGACGCTGACCAACGAGTCGCTCGGCCGCGGCGGGCCCGGCTGCACCGTGGCGACCTGGTACGAGCTCACCGGCATCACCATCGACCACTTCATGATGATCGACTTCGCCGGTGTGGTCTCCATGGCCGACGCCATCGGCGGCGTCCCGGTCTGCGTCGAGAAGAACGTCTCTTCGCGCAACCGGAAGGGCCAGGGCTCCGGCCTCAAGATGGAGGCAGGCACCCACCCGGTCAAGGGCGAACAGGCCCTGCAGTGGCTGCGGACGCGGTACGGCTTCGAGGACGGCACCGACCTCGGCCGTACGCACGCCCAGCACATGTACATGAACTCGATGGTCCGGGAGCTGCGCAAGAACGCCAAGCTCACCGACCCGGCCAAGCTGCGATCGCTCGCCGAGGCCGCCATCGACGCGCTCACCGTCGACAAGGGCATCGGCTCCGTCAAGGAGCTCTACGACATGGGCGAGGAGCTGAAGAGCGTCCCGACCGACCGGATCACCATGACCACGATGCCGAACTTCTACACCCAGCGGCAGGGCTTCAGCGGCAAGGTCGAGCCCAAGCCCGGCGACGCGGAGCAGCTGTTCCGGATGGTCCGCGAGGACATTCCGCTGGACGGCAAGGCGCCGCAGAAGAAGAAGCCGGCCACCACCCCGGCCGTGTCCAAGGACCCGGCGGCGGCACCCGGTGAGATCGCGGTGATGGTGCAGAACGGCACCGGGGGCGACGGCCAACTCGCCGAGAAGGGCCGGGCGACGGCGGTTGCCGGGGTGCTGTCCGGCAAGGGCTTCACCCGGGCACAGGCCGACGCCACGACCAATCCCCAGGCGAGCACGGTCATCCGGTTCTCCAACGCCGAGCTCGAGGGCGACGCCCAGGCGGTCGCCAAGTCCCTCGGGATTCCGCTGACTTCGGTGAAGAAGTCGACGGATGTCACCGGCATCACGCTGATCGTGGGCGCGGACTGGCGGCAGGGCGACACCTACCCGAAGACGGCGCCGAAGGACGACAACAGGACGCCGGCGTCGGCCCGGGCCCTCAACGGCGGCGACGACAAGGAATGCATGAAGATCCAGGACGGCTTCACCTGGTAGGTCGTCCGGTCGTACGAGAAGGGCCCCGGGCACGCCATGCGTACCCGGGGCCCTTCGTCGTGTGTCAGACGGCCGTCGTACGCACCGCCGGGCGGCGGCTGGCGATGACCTTCTTCGCCAGGGTGCGCGGGCTGGTCAGGAAGCCGTACCCCCACGACATGTGCATGGTGGCCAGCGCGACGGGGATCTGCAGGCGCGCCTTGAGCGGCAGGCCCTTGCCCGCGGGGACCGACCCGGCGGCGATCGCCGCCAGATAGCCCGCAGGGACGACAAAGCCGAGAGGCGTGAGGGCCGCGCCGACCACGATGCCCGCGGCGATCGCGCAGAGGGCGGTCGGCGGCGCGAGGTAGCGCAGATTGATGGAGCCCTCGTGGTAGCGGGCGACGACATGCCGCCAGCGGCCGTAGTCCTTGTACTGCTTGGCGAGCGCCTTGACGGAGGGCCGCGGGCGGTACTGGACCTTGAGCTCGGGCGAGAACCAGATCAGGCCGCCCGCCTCACGGATACGGAAGTTCAGCTCCCAGTCCTGGGCGCGGATGAACTCCTCGTTGTAGCCGCCCTGCTGCTCCAGCGCCTCGCGGCGGAAGACACCCAGATACACGGTCTCGGCCGGGCCTGCCTGGCCGCCGGTGTGGAAGGCGGCGTTGCCGACGCCGACCTTCGACGTCATCGCGGCGGCGACGGCGTGCTCCCAGTCGTTCTCGCCCTCGGCGTGCATGATGCCGCCGACATTCTGCGCGCCGGTCTCCTCCAGGAGGCGGACGGCGGTGGCGATGTAGTTCGCCGAGAGCATGCCGTGGCCGTCGACGCGTACCACGATCGGGTGGCGCGATGCCTTGATGGCGGCGTTCAGCGCGGCCGGGGTGCGGCCGGTGGGATTCGGGACGGTGTGGACCCTGGGGTCTTCCCGTACGAGCTCGGCGGCGATCTCGTCGGTACGGTCCGTGGACGGCCCGAGCGCGATCACCACCTCCATCTCGCCGTCGTACTCCTGCTCAAGGATGTGACGGACCGAGTCGCGCAGATGCCGCTCCTCATTGAGGACCGGCATGATCACGGAGACAGGGGGCGTGGCGGCGGGCGTGGCGTTCATCGGTCGACACGTTACCGCGAATGGGGGACACGGACGCGCGGCGGCCGGGTCGCTGCCGGTGGTCGCAGATCGTATGGGCCTACGGTGTGCGGGATTCCCCCCTGCCGCTCGCGGAGGTGTCCCCCCGTGCCCACGCCGCCACGTTCCCGCAGTCCCCGACCGAACGCCCAGTTCAGGACCAGACGGCCGGTCCCGGTCCAGCGGCCGCGCTGGGGGTTGCGGGTGGCGACATCGCTCTCGCTCCTGGTGCTCGGGGCGGGCGGCATCGGGCATGCGGTGGTGACCAGTCTGGACACCGGCATCGCCAGGGTGGATCCCTTCAAGGACATGAAGAACCGGCCCGAGGCGGGCCACGGCATGAACCTCCTTCTCGTCGGCACCGACGGCCGCGACAAGATCACGCGGGAGGAGAGGCAGAAGTACCGGCTGGGTGGCGCGCCGTGCCACTGCACCGACACGATCATGCTGGTGCACATCTCGCCGGAGCGGGGGCGGGCGAGTGTGGTGAGCCTGCCGCGCGACAGTTACGCGGAGATCCCCGCGCACATCGACCAGACGGCCGGCAAGCACCACAACGCGCACCCCGTGAAGCTCAACGCCGCGTACGCGGAGGGCGGGCCGAGCCTGACCGTGCGGACCGTCGAGCACATGACCAAGGTGAAGATCGACCACTATCTGGAGGTCGACTTCACCAGCTTCATGAAGACGGTGGACGCGCTGGGCGGGGTGGACATCTGCACGGCCCGGCCGATGAAGGACACGTACACCGGACTGGATCTCGGCGTGGGCACGCACAAGCTGGACGGCGGGCAGGCACTGCAGTACGTGCGCTCGCGTCATGTCGACGGGGCGGCCGACCTGGGCCGGATGCAGCGCCAGCAGCGCTTTCTCGCGGCGCTCATCAACCAGGCGACCAGCGGCGGGGTGCTGCTGAACCCGGTGAAGTTCCGCCAGGTCAGCGCGACGATGCTCGGCTCCGTACGGGCCGACGAGGGCTTCGGGACGGATGAGATGCTCGCGCTGGGCAAGGCGATGCGGGGGTTCACGGCGGCCTCGTCGGAGTTCACGTCCGTACCGGTGGGCAGTGTCAGCTATCCGGTCAACGGCATCGGCTCCACGGTGAAGTGGGACGAGGCGAAGGCGAGCAGGCTCTTCCAGATGGTCCGCGAGGACAAGCCGCTGGCGCCGCACCGGCCGGCGAGGCCGAAGGCGACGACCGTCGATGTGTCGCCGCAGCAGATCCGGGTGCAGGTCTACAACGGGACGCGCGCGGACGGCCTGGGGCGGCGGCTCGACGACGCGCTGCGGGCCACGGGCTTCAACACGACGCGTACGCCGCTGAACCGGGCCGGCGCGGAGGTGCGGCGCACCTATGTGAGGTACGACCCGCGCTGGGACCGCTCGGCGAAGTCGCTTGCGGCGGCACTGCCGGGCTGCGAACTGCTGGCGGTGATGGGCCAGGGCCCGACGCTGAAGGTGACCGCGGGCACGGACTACAAAGGTGTGCGGACGGTGCGGGCGGAGGAGCGGAACCAGGGCGAATTCGACGCGGTGACGGGCGACGAGGTGGTCTGCCCCTGACGCTGGGCGGGGCTCCGCCCCGGACGGCTGCGCCGGCGGCGGGCTGTTGCAGTCCGTCCGGCGTTTGAGGACATGCGGCCGAAGGTCGCATACGGAGCCCGGGGGCGGAGCCCCCAGTACGCGCCGCGAAGCCGGCGCAGGGTCTGGGGCTTGCCCCAGTTCAGGGAAGGCCCTAGTCCTCCATGCCCTCCGCCGCGCGCTTCTCGCGCAGCTCCTTGATCGCGCGACGCCGCGCCAGCCGGTGCGTACGCCGGATCTGCGCCTCCTGGTAGCGCCGGTTGTCCCGCTCGGTCTCGGGGATCACCTGCGGGACGCGGCGCGGCTTGCCGTCACCGTCGACCGCGGCGAAGACGAGATACGCGCTGCCGACCTGCGTCGCGGGGGTCGACTCGTTCCAGCGCTCGGCCAGCACGCGGACGCCGACCTCCATCGAGGACCGCCCGGTCCAGTTGACCTGTGCCTTCACATGAACCAGGTCACCGACGCGTACCGGCTCCAGGAAGACCATCTCGTCCATGGAGGCGGTGACCGCGGGCCCGCCGGAGTGGCGGCCCGCGACCGCGCCCGCCGCGTCGTCCACCAGCTTCATGATCACGCCGCCGTGCACCGTGCCGAGGAGATTGGTGTCACTGCCGGTCATGATGTGGCTGAGGGTGGTTCGGGACGCCGCGGTGGGCTTGCCCGGAATCTCTGCCTCCGGGCGCTGGGCCTGATCTGTCATGCCCTCCACCATATGCCGGGCCACATTGCATCAGCTTGGCAACAGCCCTGGTCCGATTCCCCACCCGCCCTGTTTGCCACGGGGGGCCTCCCTGCACACTGGTCGGCATGAACGATTGGCCCGAAGGATACGGACGCGGCAGCCAGGGCTCTCAGCCCGAAGGCGCTCGCGCGATGCGCCACGTGCAGCGACGACCGGTCCCGCAGCAGCAGTCGCAGGGGTACGACGACGGTTACGACGCCCCGTACGACAGCGGCTACAACACAGGCCAGGTCTATGGAGGCCAGGGCGGTGGCCAGGGCGGGGGCAACGGTGGACCCCCGCAGGGCTACCCGCCGCCGCACACCGCCCCGAACTGGCGCCGCCGGCTCAAGATCGGTTCGCTGACGCTGGTCGTGCTGCTGCTCGCGGTGTCCATAGGCACCTACTTCTGGGCCGACTCCAAGCTCAAGCGCGAGGTCGACCTCTCGAAGGTCATCGAGCGCCCGGGCGGGGGCGAGGGCACGAACTATCTGATCGTGGGCTCCGACAGCCGTGAGGGCATGTCGGCCGAAGAGAAGAAGAAGCTCCACACGGGCTCGGCCGAGGGCAAGCGGACCGACTCGATGATGATCCTGCACGACGGCTCGAACGGTCCGACGCTGATCTCGCTGCCTCGTGACTCGGACGTGGAGATCCCGTCCTTCAAGGGCTCCCAGTCCGGCAAGCTCTTCCCGGCTCAGGGCCGCCACACCAAGCTGAACGCGGCGTACGCGGAGGACGGCCCCGAGCTGCTCGTCCGCACGGTCGAGTTCAACACGGGCCTGCACATCGACCACTACGTCGAGATCGGCTTCGCGGGCTTCGCGAACATCGTGGACGCGATCGGCGGCGTCGAGATCGACATCCCCAAGGCCTTCAAGGACAAGAACTCGGGCGCGGACTTCCAGGCGGGCAAGCAGACGCTGGACGGCGAGCAGTCGCTGGCGTTCGTACGGACGCGGTACGCCTTCGCCCAGAGCGACCTGGACCGTACAAAGAACCAGCAGAAGTTCCTCGCGGCCCTGGCGAGCCAGACGGCGACGCCGGGCACGATCCTCAACCCGTTCAAGCTCTACCCGACGATGGGGGCGGGCCTGGACACCCTGATCGTCGACAAGGACATGTCCCTGTGGTCGCTGGGCCAGATGTTCTTCGCGATGAAGGGCGTCACGGGCGGTGACGGCACGTCGATGAACATGCCGATCTCGGGCAGCCGTAGCGGCAACCTCGTCTGGGACAAGACGAAGGTGAAGCAGCTGGTGGACCAGCTGAAGAACGACCAGAAGGTCACGGTCACCTCGGACCGCTGACGCCCGTTCCCCGGACGCTCCGCTCCGATCGCGGACTTCACGAGGCAGCCCTAGGCTGCCTCGTGAAGCGATCAAGGAACGGGGTGCGCGCCATGGCGGAGGACAGCCGGTACTGGGCCTCAGGAAACTGGCATGTGGCCGACGGGAAGGCCGACGAGTTCATCGAGCGCTGGACCGGGTTTCTGACCTGGACCAAGGAAGCGAACGAGGGCTTCGTGACGGCCCGGCTCATCCATGATCTCAATGACCCGGGTCACTACGTGTCCTTTGCGGCGTGGCAGGACGTCGACTCCCTCACAGCGTGGCGGAACAAGCCCGAGTTCGCCGAGCACTTCGGCGGCTGCCGGGCCCTGTGCACGGACATGGAGGCCGGCAACTACGAGCTGGTCGTGGTGATCTGAGGACGACGCAACAGCAGAGGCACCCCGAAGGGTGCCTCTGCTGTTTCAACCGCCTTGGGACTACGGCAGGTTGCGGGCCATCACGATCCGCTGGACCTGGTTCGTGCCCTCGTAGATCTGCGTGATCTTGGCGTCGCGCATCATCCGCTCCACCGGGTAGTCGCGCGTGTAGCCGTAGCCGCCGAGCAGCTGGACGGCGTCCGTCGTGACCTCCATCGCGACGTCGGATGCGAAGCACTTCGCCGCCGCGCCGAAGAAAGTCAGGTCGGAGTCGACGCGCTCCGACTTGGCGGCCGCGGAGTAGGTGAGCTGGCGGGCGGCCTCGAGCTTCATGGCCATGTCCGCGAGCATGAACTGCACGCCCTGGAAGTCCGCGATCGGCTTGCCGAACTGCTTGCGCTCCTGGACGTAGCCCTTGGCGTAGTCCAGCGCGCCCTGGGCGATACCGAGCGCCTGGGCCGCGATCGTGATGCGGGTGTGGTCCAGGGTCTTCATCGCCGTGGCGAAGCCGGTGCCCTCCGCTCCGATCATGCGGTCGGCGGGGATACGGACGTTGTCGAGGTAGACCTCGCGGGTCGGGGAGCCCTTGATGCCGAGCTTCTTCTCCGGCGCGCCGAAGGAGACGCCCTCGTCCGACTTCTCGACGACGAAGGCCGAGATGCCCTTGGAGCGCTTCTCGGGGTCGGTGACGGCCATCACCGTGTAGTACTCGGAGACACCGGCGTTGGTGATCCAGCGCTTCACGCCGTTGAGCACCCAGAAGTCACCGTCGCGTACGGCCTTGGTCTTCATGCCGGCCGCGTCCGAGCCCGCGTCCGGCTCGGAGAGGCAGTACGAGAACATCCCGTCACCCTTGGCGAGCGGGCCCAGGTACCTCTTCTTCAGGTCCTCGGAGCCGGAGAGGATCACCGGGAGCGAGCCGAGCTTGTTCACGGCCGGGATCAGGGAGGAGGAGGCACAGACGCGCGCGACCTCTTCGATGACGATCACGGTGGCCAGCGCGTCGGCGCCCGCGCCGCCGTACTCCTCGGGGACGTGGACCGCGTGCAGATCGGCGGAGACAAGGGCGTCCAGCGCCTCCTGCGGGAAGCGGGCCTGCTCATCGACCTCGGCGGCGAACGGCGCGATCTTCGCCTCGGCGAGCGAGCGGATCGCGTCACGGAGCATGTCGTGCTCTTCGGACGGGCGGTACAGGTCGAAATCAGCCGATCCGGCCACGGTCTCTCACTCCCCAGGAACGCTAACTACCGTTAAGTAACCTAATTTTAGAGGGCTAGCCGTGCTGAGGCATACGTGACCTTGGCGACAGCGGGAAACGTCCACCTGCAATCGCCCCGGATATGCTCGGGCACGCATCCGAGTCCCGCACTGTTTTGGAGCACCGCATGGCCCTAAAGATCACCGTGATCGGCACCGGATATCTTGGCGCCACCCACGCCGCGGCCATGGCTGAACTCGGCTTCGAGGTTCTCGGACTCGACGTGGTGCCCGAGAAGATCGAGATGCTCTCGGCCGGCAAGGTCCCGATGTACGAGCCCGGGCTCGAGGAGCTGCTGGCCAGGCATGTCGCCGGGATCGAGGGATCGAGCGGGCGGCTGCGCTTCACGACCTCCTGGGAGGAGATCGGAGAGTTCGGCGACGTCCACTTCGTCTGCGTGAACACCCCGCAGAAGCACGGCGAGTACGCGTGTGACATGTCGTACGTCGACCGCGCCTTCGCCTCCCTCGCGCCGCAGCTGAAGCGGCCCGCCCTGGTCGTCGGCAAGTCAACCGTGCCGGTCGGCAGCGCGGCCCGGCTGGCCGGGCTGCTCGCCGAGCTGGCCCCGGTGGGCGCGGACGCCGAGCTGGCATGGAACCCCGAGTTCCTGCGCGAGGGCTTCGCCGTCCAGGACACGCTGCGCCCCGACCGGATCGTGGTGGGCGTCGAGAGCGAGCGCGCGGAGAAGCTGCTGCGCGAGGTGTACGAGACGCCCGTCGGCGAAGGCTCGCCGTTCGTGGTGACGGACTTCCCGACCGCCGAACTGGTGAAGACGTCCGCGAATTCGTTCCTCGCGACGAAGATCTCCTTCATCAACGCGATGGCCGAGGTGTGCGAGGCCGCCGACGGCGATGTCGTGAAGCTGGCAGAGGCCATCGGATACGACGAGCGCATCGGCTCCAAGTTCCTGCGGGCGGGCATCGGCTTCGGCGGCGGCTGTCTGCCGAAGGACATCCGCGCGTTCATGGCCCGCGCCGGTGAGCTGGGCGCCGACCAGGCGCTGACCTTCCTGCGGGAGGTCGACTCGATCAACATGCGGCGGCGCGGCCACATGGTGGAGCTGGCGCGGGACGCCGTGGGCGGCGGGTCGTTCCTGGGCAAGCGCGTGGCCGTGCTGGGGGCGACGTTCAAGCCCGACTCGGACGATGTGCGGGACTCGCCCGCGCTGAATGTCGCCGGGCAGATCCATCTGCAGGGCGGTCAGGTCACGGTGTACGACCCCAAGGGCATGGATAACGCCCGACGGCTCTTCCCGACCCTCGGGTACGCGGACACCGCGCTGGACACGGTCCGGGGCGCGGATGTGGTGCTGCATCTGACGGAGTGGCGCGAGTTCCGCGAGCTGGACCCGGCGGCGCTGGGTGAGGCCGTGTCGAGCCGGATCGTGCTGGACGGCCGTAACGCGCTGGACGGCTCGAAGTGGCGCGAGGCGGGCTGGACGTACCGGGCGATGGGCCGCCCGCGCGCCTAGGCCCTACGGGGGGCTGCGCCCTCCGGACCCCGGTACGCCCTATTGAGGCGCGGGGTCCGGGGCTGAGCTCCCGGAAGGGGTCCTGCCCCTCGCGCGGTACGTGCGCATCTTCGCGCGCGCACCGCACACCGACATCGAGCACCAGCGGCGCCGGCCGCCCGGGCTGCGGTCGTAGTACGCCCACTGGCAGTCCTCCGCCTCGCACGCCTTCAGACGCGCCCATGTCCCGTCCGCCGCCGCGCTGGCGAGCGCCTCTGCGATACGGGAGAGGAGCGCTCCCGGGGCCGCCGGGCGGAGCGCGGCGGACCCGTCCTCCGCGACGGTGACATACAGCGGCGCCTCGGCCAGGAGCTCATCGAGCACGGCGGGCGAACGGCCCGGTGGCCGGTGTCCGGCGTGCGCGAGGCAGGCCGCGCGCAGGGCCTCGCGCAGTTCGCGGGCGGCGGACACGTCCTGCCCGGCCAGACCGAAGGCAGCACGGCCCTCCGTTGTGTCGAGGGAGTCGGTGCCGGTCTCGACATCGAGCGTGTTCACCAAGGACTCGACCAGCGCGAGGCCTCCTGGTGCGGTTTCCCGCTCATTCATGGTTGCGACGTTACCTCCTATGCGGGAGCATGAAGTAACCGTTACCGGCTAAGCCGTTTTAACGGTAACTCGCAATCGAGGAGGAGCCATGCCCGTCGCCACGCTTGGGACCGTCGTGCTGGACTGTCCGGACCCCGTCGCGCTCGGTCGTTTCTACGCGGACCTGCTGGGCGGTGAGATCCAGGACGACGGCGACGGCTGGGTATCCCTCACTGGAGCGCCCGGCACCCCACTGTCGTTCCAGGCCTCGCCCGGTTTCGTACCGCCGCGGTGGCCCGCGCCGGACGCCTCGCAGCAGGTCCATCTGGACCTGACGGTGGACGACCTGGACGCGGCGGAGAAGGACGTACTGGCGCTGGGCGCGAAGCCGCTGGACGCAGATGACCGGTCGCGGTCGTGGCGGGTGTACGCCGACCCGGCCGGGCACCCGTTCTGCCTCTGCGCCTGCTGAGGGGCACGCGCACGGGACCCCGCGGGTCACGCGTCCAGCGGCGTCGGCCTCGCCGTCGACGCGGGCCTGCGTGCCTGCATCGCCCGGGACACGAACTCCGCGTCCCTGAGCATCCTGGATACGTTCGTCCACGTCAGGGTCTCGATATCGGGCTGCGGCCAGTCGCGGTCCAGGAGTTCGGCGATCAGGCGCGGGAAGCAGGACACATCAGCCAGGCCGGGGGCGTGCGGCGAGCCCGTGTCGTAGGCGCCGGTCAGGGCCACCGACTGCGGGCCCGCCGTCTCGCGCACGTGGTCCAGGCGGTCCGCAGTCTCGCGGATCGAGGCGCCCGTACAGGCCACCATGCACACACCGCGGTTGGCGCGCAGCTGGCGCAGCACGTCGTCCGGGACCGGCTCCGGGTGGTGCGAGATGACGACCGGCGCCTTGGCCGCGACGAGCGTGCTGCGCATCGTTTCCAGCGTGCAGCCGGAGAGGTCGACGAGGACGCCCAGTCGGTTCATCTCGCGGATGACCTCCTGGCCGAAGGGGGTCAGTCCGGTGCGCTGCGTCCAGCGGGTGCCCGAGATCGTGACGCTGCGGACGCCCAGCGCGTGGTACGCGCGCAGTGTGGCGAGCGAATCACCCAGGGCCGGGCCCGCGACGGGGCCGAGCAGGACGGCTATGCGACCGCAGTTGCGTGCATCAGCCATGTCGCCGGCGCTCATCGCCAGGCGCAGGCCCTCCGCGAAGTCGGCCACCAGGGAGCGGACCAGGTCGAGCTGGTCCAGCGTCGCCGTCACGGCACGGTCCCCCGTGAGCTCGCCGCGCACATGCAGGGACCAGAACTGCGCGCCCACGCCGCCGTCCCGCAGCCGCGGTATGTCCGTCTCCAGCAGCCGCTCGCCGTCCTCGATGTCGTACAAGGGTGCTTCCCGCAGCGCCAGCGCGAGCCCGCTGCCGCCGTCGGCTATGGGGTGGGCGGCAAGGAGTTCCCGTGCGCGCTCCAGGCTCCCGGCGGCCGGGTCGGCGGGCTCGGACGGCGGCTGCCTGGGCGGCGGCGCCACGTCGTCGAGGCTGCCGACGGCTACGGTCGCGGCCTGGGGTTCGTCCTCAAGGTCTGCCATGGGGGCTCCGAGCTTCGACGGCGGTGCCGTAGAGCCACCGTGGCACGGGAGCGGCGAGGGTTCGCGGCAGGTGGTGCGTTCGGGGGTACGAGGCCGGTACGAGGCCAGGTCCCCGTACCCCCGTCGGCTGCGCTCAGCCGTCGAGCTGCTCGATCGTCGCGTTCGACGGACCGCGCTCGGCCTGGAGCCCGCGCGCGACGTCCTCCGCCGCGCGCAGCGTACGCACCGCGTTCTGCCAGGTGAGCTTCGCGAGATCGGACGCGGACCAGCCGCGGCTGAACAGCTCCGCGATCAGGTTCGGATAGCCCGCGACATCCTCGAGACCGGCCGGAGTGAAGGCCGTCCCGTCGAAGTCGCCGCCGATGCCGATGTGGTCGATGCCCGCCACCTCGCGCATGTGGTCCAGGTGGTCGGCGACCGTCGACACGGTCGCCACCGGCCGCGGGTTCGCCGCCTCGAAGGCCTCGTGGACCTTCATCGCCTCCGGCGTCATGTCCAGCTGGTGCAGTCCGTGCGCCTGCATGTTCTCGTCGGCCGCGCGGGTCCACTCGACCGCCGCGGGCAGGATGAACTTCGGCACGAACGTGGCCATCGCGACGCCGCCGTTCGCGGGCAGCCGCTCCAGCACGTCGTCGGGGATGTTGCGTACGTGGTCGCAGATCGCCCGGGCCGAGGAGTGCGAGAAGACGACCGGCGCGACCGAGGTGGCGAGCGCGTCGCGCATCGTCGACGCGGCGACGTGCGAGAGGTCGACGAGCATGCCGGTGCGGTTCATCTCCCGTACGACCTCGTGGCCGAAGGGCGAGAGCCCGCCGACGCCCACCTCGTCGGTCGCCGAGTCCGCCCACGCGATGTTGTCGTTGTGGGTCAGGGTCATGTAGCGCACGCCCAGCGCGTACAGGGCCCGCAGCGTGGCCAGCGAGTTGTTGATGGAGTGGCCGCCCTCGGCGCCCATGAGGGATGCGATACGGCCCTCGCCGCGGGCCTTCTCCATGTCGTCGGCGCTCAGCGCGGGCGCGAGGTCCGCGGGATAGCGTTCGATCAGCTGGCGCACCCCGTCGATCTGCTCCAGGGTCGCGCTCACCGCGTCGTCGCCGGCCATGTGGCTGCGTACGTACACGGACCAGAACTGCGCGCCGACGCCGCCGCTGCGCAGCCGCGGGATGTCGGTGTGCAGGGTGCCGGTCTGGTCGCCGGCGATGTCCATGCGGCTCAGGTCGTAGCGGACGTGCTCGCGCAACGCCCAGGGCAGGTCGTTGTGGCCGTCGACGACGGGGTGGGACGCGAGCAGCTCGCGCGCCTGGCTGAGGTGATCCGTGGGGGATTCCATTAGCTGTTACTTCCCGAAGCCGAAGGACTCCGCACCTGCGACTTTGGCACGCAGCCGCTTGCCCTTCTCGGTCGCCTGGTCGTTCAGCTCCTGCTGGAACTCGCGCATACGGGCGAGGAGTTCGTCGTCGTGCGTGGCCAGGATCCGGGCCGCGAGCAGACCGGCGTTCCGGGCGCCAGCGACCGAGACCGTGGCGACGGGCACACCGGCGGGCATCTGCACGATCGACAGCAGCGAGTCCATGCCGTCGAGGTACTTCAGCGGTACGGGGACGCCGATCACCGGGAGCGGGGTGACGGAGGCGAGCATGCCCGGAAGGTGGGCCGCTCCCCCGGCGCCCGCGATGATCGCCTTGAGGCCGCGGTCCGCGGCCTGCTCTCCGTAGGTGATCATTTCGCGCGGCATCCGGTGCGCGGAGACGACATCGACCTCGTACTCGATCTCGAACTCGTCCAGGGCCTGCGCGGCGGCCTCCATGACGGGCCAGTCGGAGTCGGACCCCATGACAATGCCAACGACAGGGCTCATTCGGTGATCGTTCCTCTGAGGTAGCCGGCTGCGTGACGGGCGCGCTCCAGCGCGTCGTCCAGATCGTCGCCGTAGGTGTTGACGTGACCCACCTTGCGGCCGGGCTTGACGTCCTTGCCATACATATGGATCTTGAGCTGGGGATCGCGGGCCATGCAGTGCAGATACGCCTGGTACATGTCCGGGTAGTCGCCGCCGAGGACGTTGGCCATCACGGTCCACCTGGCCCGCGGGCGCGGGTCGCCGAGCGGCAGGTCGAGCACCGCGCGGACGTGGTTGGCGAACTGCGAGGTGATCGCGCCGTCCTGGGTCCAGTGGCCGGAGTTGTGCGGGCGCATCGCGAGTTCGTTGACCAGGATGCGGCCGTCGGTCGTCTCGAACAGCTCGACCGCGAGATGGCCGACGACGCCGAGGTCCTTGGCGATCCGCAGGGCGAGCTCCTGGGCCTGGCCCGCCAGTTCCGGGTCCAGGTCGGGAGCGGGTGCGATCACCGTGTCGCAGACGCCGTCGACCTGCCGGGACTCGACGACCGGGTAGGCGACGGCCTGCCCGTGCGGGGAGCGGACGATGTTCGCCGCGAGCTCGCGGGTGAAGTCGACCTTCTCCTCGGCGAGGACGGGGACGCCCGCCTTGAAGGGAGCCTCGGCGTCCGCCTGCGTAAGCACGAACCAGACGCCCTTGCCGTCGTAGCCGCCGCGCACGGTCTTGAGGATGACGGGGAAACCGTCGCCCTCCTCCGCGAACGCCGTCACATCGGCGGGGTCGGTCACGATGCGGTGGCGCGGGCAGGGCGCGCCGAGCTCGTCGAGCTTGGCGCGCATCACGCCCTTGTCCTGCGCATGCACCAGGGCGTCGGGACCCGGGCGGACGGGGATGCCGTCCGCCTCCAGGGCCCGCAGGTGCTCGATCGGGACATGCTCATGATCGAAAGTGAGCACATCGCAGCCCCGCGCGAACTCACGCAGCGTGTCCAGGTCGCGATAGTCGCCGATGACGACATCGCTGACCACCTGGGCCGCCGAGTCCTGCGGGGTGTCGCTGAGGAGCTTGAATCTGATGCCGAGGGGGATGCCCGCCTCGTGGGTCATACGGGCGAGCTGGCCGCCGCCGACCATGCCGACTACCGGGAACGTCACCCTCCTAGGGTATCCGCCGCCCCGGGGCGGCCCGGCGCCCGCGGCGGCCACCAGGAGTCGGCCTTGTCACAGCCTCGCCACACGGGTACGTACGTCCACAGGCGGGGACGGGGGTGGGTGGTTAGCATGGCTGGGTTGACGCTGCCGAAACGATGGGGCTGAACTCTCACTATGAGTGAACGAGGCGGAGCGCTGCGCGGGCGGCTCGACCAGCTCTCTCGCGAAGTCGCCAAGTTCGGAGCGGTGGGTGGCGCGGGGCTGCTCGTCAACCTCGCGGTCTTCAATCTCGTACGCCACACCACCGAGATCCCTGTGGTGCGGGCGTCGATTCTGGCCACCGTCGTGGCGATCGCCTTCAACTACGTGGGCTTCCGCTACTTCACCTACCGCGACCGCGACAAGAGCGGGCGAACCAAGGAGCTCACGCTCTTTCTGTTGTTCAGCGTGGTCGGCCTGGTGATCGAGAACGGCATTCTGTACGCGGCGACGTATGGCTTCGGCTGGGACAGCCCGCTGCAGAGCAACATCTTCAAGTTCCTCGGCATCGGCATCGCGACGCTGTTCCGCTTCTGGTCCTACCGCACCTGGGTCTTCCGGGCGCTGCCCGCGCGCGAGGCCGTGCAGACCGCGGAATCGTTCCTGGGGCAGCGGCGGCCGGAGCCGGACCGCGTCCCGCGCTGAGCTGTCATGCGCGGAGCTGTCGCGCGCTGAGCCGTCGTGCGCCGAGCCGTCTTGCGCTGTCCTAGCGGACGGTGGGCGGGTCGTCCTTGCGGCTGCGCGCCACCCGGCTCAGGAACAGCGCGAAGACCGGCGGATGCTGCTGGAGCAGTTCCAGCCTGCCGCCGTCCGCCTCCGCCAGATCGCGGGCCACGGCCAGTCCGATGCCGGTGGAATTACGGCCGCTGATGGTCCGCTCGAAGATCCGCGCACCGAGGTCGGCAGGCACGCCCGGGCCCTCGTCGGTGACCTCGACCACGGCCTGGTTTCCGGTGACACGGGTCCGTAGCGCGACGGTGCCGCCGCCGTGCATGAGCGAGTTCTCGATCAGCGCCGCGAGCACCTGGGCGACCGCGCCCGGGGTACCGACGGCGCGCATGCCCTGCTTTCCCGAGCAGACGATGGCGCGGCCGGCGCTGCGGTAGGCCGGGCGCCACTCCTCCAGCTGCTGCTTGACGACCTCGTCGAGGTCGAAGACGACGGCGGAACCGGTGCGGGGGTCGCGCGAGTTCGTGAGCAGCCGCTCCACGACGTCGGTGAGCCGCTCCACCTGGGCGAGCGCGATGCTCGCCTCCTCCTTCACCGTGTCCGGGTCGTCGGTGAGGGTGATCTCCTCCAGCCGCATGGAGAGTGCGGTCAGGGGCGTACGGAGCTGATGTGAGGCGTCCGCGGCGAGCCGGCGCTCGGCGGTGAGCATGCGCGCGATGCGCTCGGCACTGGCGTCGAGGACGTCAGCGACCCGGTCGAGCTCCGGGACGCCGTAGCGCTTGTGGCGGGGGCGCGGATCGCCGGACCCGAGGCGCTCGGCGGTCTCGGCGAGATCGGTGAGCGGGGAGCCGAGGCGGTTCGCCTGGCGTACGGCGAGCAGTACGGCGGCGACGACGGCGAGCAGAGCGACCCCGGCGATGATCAGCAGAGTCCGCCCGACCTCGCGGGTCACGGAGGAACGGGACTCCTCGACGGTGACGGTCTCGCCCCGCTCGCCGTGCGCGACTCCACGGATGACGCTGCCGTCGGGGCGCTCGCCGATGTGGATGGGGCCGCGGCCGGGGATCTCGATGAGGGCGTACCGCTTGGCGCCGCTCTGCTCGGAGAGGATGTCGGGGTTGACGGGCTCACCGCCGATGAGCCGGCTGTCGACGATGCTGACGAGACGCAGGGCCTCGGAGTCGACGCTTTCCTGGGCGCTGGAGGAGATGGTGCGGGTCTCGACGAGGACGAGGGAGACACCGAACACGGCGATGACGACGAGGACGACGGCGAGGGTTGAGGTGATGAGTCGTCGACGCATGTGCTCTCCGGCGGGGTGCGGGTCTTCAGGTCGTGCGGGGTGCGTTGCGGGTCTTCAGGGACCGGGGTGCGGGCCCGCCTCGGGGTGCGGGTTCCGGGGTGCCGGGCCGCCGGGGTTCGCCCGCGAGGCCCACCACCGGAGAGTAACCACCAGCGCCCCCTGGCCCACGGCACCCACGAACGCTGGAAACGCGGGGACGACCCTGCACGGCCTCTCCCCACGGGAACGGTGTGACTGCGAGTTTCGCCCTACCGCTGTTCCAGGGGTTCAGCTCTTTTCGAAGCGGAAACCCACACCCCGCACCGTCGCGATGTACCTCGGGTTCGCCGCGTCGTCGCCCAGCTTCTTCCGCAGCCATGAGATGTGCATGTCCAGCGTCTTCGTGGACGACCACCACGTCGTGTCCCAGACCTCGCGCATCAGCTGGTCGCGCGTGACCACCCGGCCCGCGTCCCGGACCAGGACCCGCAGCAGGTCGAACTCCTTCGCCGTGAGCTGCAGTTCCTCGTCGCCCATCCAGGCGCGGTGCGACTCGACGTCGATCCGCACGCCATGGGTCGCCGGCGCCGGCGAGGGTTCCGTGGCGCCGCGGCGCAGCAGGGCCCGAACGCGGGCGAGCAGTTCGGCGAGGCGGAACGGCTTGGTGACGTAGTCGTCCGCGCCGGCGTCCAGGCCGACCACGGTGTCCACCTCGTCCGCGCGGGCCGTCAGCACCAGGACCGGCACCGTGTGGCCCTCCGCGCGCAGCCGTCTCGCCACCTCCAGGCCGTCCATGCCGGGCAGCCCCAGGTCGAGCACGACGAGGTCGACACCGCCCGCCAGTCCGGCGTCCAGCGCCGTCGGGCCGTCCTCCCGCACCTCGACCTCGTAACCCTCCCGGCGCAGGGCGCGGGCCAGCGGCTCCGAGATGGAAGCGTCGTCCTCGGCGAGCAGTACACGGGTCATGGGGTGATGGTAGTCCGCGTGGCGTACGCGTCGTTGCGTGATCGGCAAGGCCTGCGGGTTAAGGATGCGATCATGACTACGACCTTCGATTCAGGGCAGCTGGTTCCAGGTACGCCTGTGATCCATCTCTCAAGTCCTTCCATATGCCGCAGTGTCGTGTCGTATGGTGGCGAGACGCCTGTAGCACGACACGGGACCTTTGGCCTGCGACACCGGTCAAGGGTCTCTTTTCTGCGCGAGGTTGGCCTACCAGCCTCGAGACAGTGAATGACCTGTGGGCCGGGCCCCGAGCGCGACACAGCGCGCGGGGCGTGGATCCCGGTGCGGACTGTCCCCCGTCTCCGCCTTCCGCGGAGTGAGCCCCAAGGCGTGGGGTGGGACATCTCCCTTGCCGGTGCCGGCCGCCCCCCACCGGGCGCGTACCGCTCACGAAGCGCCGCGTCCCGAGCAAGCAAGGATCGACCCATGGCGTCCAGCCTGACGAAGGACTCGGTTGTCTCCGAGAAGACCTTCATCGGCCACCCCCGCGGCCTGGCCACACTCTTCATGACCGAGATGTGGGAGCGCTTCTCCTACTACGGCATGCGCGCACTTCTCGTGTACTACCTGGTCTCCGGCGGTGCCGACGCGGCAACCGGCAGCCAAGGCGGCGGCCTCGCGATGACCGCGGCCACGGCCACGGCGATCTACTCCGTCTACGTCTCCATGGTCTACCTGATGGCCATGCCGGGCGGCTGGTTCGGCGACCGCGTATGGGGCGCCCGCAAGACCGTCACTATCGCCGGTTTCGTGATCATGGCCGGCCACCTCTCGCTGGCCATCCCCGGCCAGGCGATGTTCTTCCTCGGCCTGATCCTCGTCGCGGTCGGCTCCGGTCTACTGAAGGCCAACATCTCCACGATGGTGGGTCACCTCTACGACGGTCCGGACGACCCGCGCCGTGACGGTGGCTTCACGATCTTCTACATGGGCATCAACCTCGGTGCCTTCGCCGCCCCGCTGGTCATCGGCACGGTCGGCAAGGAGCACAACTGGCACCTCGGCTTCGCGCTCGCCGCAGTCGGCATGGCGCTGGGCCTGGCCCAGCTGCTGATCGGCACGCGCCACCTGAGCGAGAAGAGCAGCGTCGTCCCGAACCCGCTGTCCGCCGATGAGCGCAAGGCCGTCCTGACCAAGGTCGTCGCCGTCGTCGCCGTCCTCGCCGTTTTCTACGGCGCCGTGGTCGGCATGGGCGCGTACACGCTGAACTGGGCCCTCGTCCCGCTGACTCTTGCCGGTCTGATCATCCCGATCGCCGTGCTGGTCCGCATCAAGCGTGACAAGGACCTCAGCGCCGGCGAGCAGTCGAAGATGAGCGCCTACATCTGGTTCTTCGTGGCCGCCGCCGTCTTCTGGATGATCTACGACCAGGGTGGCTCCACCCTGTCCCTGTTCGCGGACGGCAAGACCGCGGGCACCCTGTTCGGCTTCGACTTCTCGGCCACCTGGTACCAGTCGCTGAACCCGCTGTTCGTCATGGCACTGGCTCCGGTCTTCGCCTGGGTGTGGCTGTGGCTGGCCCGTAAGAACCAGGAGCCCAGCACCATCGTGAAGTTCGTGATGGGCCTGGTCGTCGTCGGCGCCTCGTTCTTCGTCTTCATCGTGCCGATGGGCATGGCCGGTGACGGCACGAAGGTCAGCCCGATGTGGCTGGTCTCGATCTACATGATCCAGACGATCGCCGAGCTGTGCCTGTCCCCGGTCGGCCTCTCGGTCACCACCAAGATGGCGCCGCAGAAGTACGCAAGCCAGATGATGGGTGTCTGGTTCCTCGCCGTCACCGCCGGTGACTGCACCACGGGCCTGCTCTCGCTCGCGGGTGTCGACCTGAACGGAACCTCGATCATCGCCATGCAGGCGCTGCTTGCCGTCGCGGCCGGTGTCGCGATCTACATGTACCGCAAGAAGGTCGAGTCGCTGATGGGCAACGTCCGCTGACGTAGCTCGTACGCGCCGAAGGGCCGCCGCACCGGATTCGGTGCGGCGGCCCTTTGCCGTGCCAGGTCGCCGCTACGCAGCGCGGCTTCTCCCGACGGAACTACGGTTTGTCACTTAGTCTCGGAGTAGCCCATAACGAGAGTCGACCGGATCGGGCATGTCACTTTCGACGGCGTGAGTGTTCACTAAAACCACTGCACGTTGATACGGCGTCAAGACTGCGCTGATGGCTGAAGCTTCGCTCGCGCTGCGGCGGAGTCGCCGAGCTGCTGGAGTGTTGCTCACCAGCAGATCGGCGGTCCTGTCGTGCTAGTGGGGAACGACTGCACCCATCACAACGCCTCCGTACACGAGTTGAGCGCACGCCCAGCCCTGTTGGCGGTCCATCACTTCCCCGAACCTCACTATCGCGTTCCGCGCAGGCGGCGCCACGGTGTGAACGTGAACACCGCGCCGCCCAGCAGGATCACCGTGCCCGCGACCAGGGCGAGGGCGCGCAGGGCGCCGTCGTTGTCGGAGCCCGTCTGGGCCAGGCCGCCGCTGGTGCTCGTGCCTCCGCTCGACGATCCTCCGGCCGAGGCGCCGCCGTCACTGGAGCCGCCCGACGCGCCGCCCGGCTGGGCCGCGGTGTCGAGTTCCAGGGAGGCCTCCGCCTTGCCCTTCACCGTGCAGGGGATGCTGATCTTCTGGCCGCCCAGGGTGACGTCGATCGTCAGCGTGCCGGGGCTGAGTGTCGACTTGCCGCTGGCGCCTGGCTTGTACGTACCGGTCATGTCGGGCAGGTCGACCGGCTTGCCCTGCTCCAGCGGATCAGGGTTGGCAGGGCCCGTGACCGGGACGGTGCCCTTGTCGGCGCCGCCGAGGAGGACTGCCATGGCGGGCTTGAGTGCGCCCGCGGGGAGTGCCGCCGGGCTGTTCATGACGCCCTTGGCCGTCTTGACAACGAGGTCGTAACTGCCGCCGTTCTTCTTGGCGTTGATCGTCACCTTGGAGTTGATACTCGCCGGCCCCGGCGACTTGCACTCGAAGGTGACGGTGACCTCCTTGCCCGGGAAGTCGGTCTGGCCGCCGCCCCCGCCGGTGGAACCGCCCGAGGTCGTCGTGCCGCCGGAGGCGGTGGTGCCGCCCGCCGTCGTGCCGCCCGACGCGGTCGTCCCACCCGAAGCCGACCCGCCGCTGGACGTACCGCCCGACGTGCCGCCCCCGCCGTCCGTCACCTTGATCGTCGCCGCGGACTTGACCGTCTCCTTCGGCGTGCACTTGGTGTCCGTCGACATCGGCTTGGAGACATTGATGTTGTACGCGTCCGGCGTCAGCGTGACCTCGCCCGCCTTGGTCAGCTTGATCTTGCCCTTCATGTCGGACAGCTTCATCGGGCTGTTCTTGGGAATCGGCGGGTTCGACCGCGGGCCATCCATCGCGATGTCCGCGGTCTGCGCTCCGGCCGCCTTGAGCGTGCCGGTCGGCTTCACCGTGTCCTTTTCGAGGTCGAGGATGTCGGGGTTCTTCGACGCCGCCTCGACGAATTTCCACACCACTTCGACCTCGTCGCCGACCTTGGCCTCGGCGGGCGCGGTGATCTCCACCTTGGTGGTTCCCTGCACGGGTGGCAGCCCCGAGATGGGCGGTGGGATGCACTCCGTCTTGTACGCGACCTCGGCTGCCTGGGCGGGGCTTGCTGCCAGCAGGATCCCCGCGCCGCCGAGCATCAGCGCGACTCCGGCCGCGCTCATCCTCCGTTGCGTGCTCACGAATGTCCCTTCGTCGTGGACCGGTTCTCTGACGGTGCGGAGTCAGGTGTGAACCACGGCAGAGCCGCCGTGGTGGTCGTGGTGCTCTTCGGCGTGCTCGGCGGCTCGGGTTCCGGTGGCCTGCGCAGCCGTAGGGTGCGCAGCCCTACGGTGCGGTGGCGGCTCCTGCCGTGGTGGCGGGCGCCGGTGCGGGCGCCCGGCCGGACGCGGTCGACGACCGCCATGCCGATGCGGAACACGGCCGCGGGCACGACCACGGCGAGCAGGATCCAGAAGATCGTCACGCCCCAGGGGCGGCCGACGCCCCACGGCTGTTCGGCGAGCACCTTCGTGCCGTACTTCACTGAGATCTCGTAGTCGCCGTGCGCCCCGGCGGAGAGCTGTACGGGCAGCTTGACCAGCACCTTCTGGCCGGGCGCGATGGTGCCGCGCCACTGCTGCTCCTCCCACTGCGGGGCGAAGACGCCGTGCGCGGTGCCGATCTGGAAGACGGGGTCCTTCACCGGCTCGGACCCGAGGTTGCCGACGGAGAATTCGAGCCGGCGCGAGGGTGGGGCGCCGAAGAAGACGAGGATGCCGGAGTCGCCTTCGAGCCGGGTGGCGGCGAGCACGGCGAGCTTTCCGCCGCCGGTGGGCTCCGGCAGGGGCGCGGTGGGGTGTCCCGCGACGACGAACGGGGCGTCCACGACGGCCTGTTCACCGGTGACGGTCGCCACGTGCACCACGCAGGGACAGGGCTTGGGCGGCTCGGCGACCGGCATCTTCTTGCTGAAGTTGCCCTTGGCGTCGGTGGTGACGGCGCGGCCGTCGGCGTTGGCGCAAGCGTTGGTGCCGCCGATCACGCCCTTGCCGGGTGCGGCCTGGCCGCAGATGAGCATCATGAGGAGGGTGTCCGGCCGCCATCCGCTGCCGCTGACGGTGATGTCGCCGCCCTTGCCGGCCTGCTGCTGGGAGAGCTTGACCTCGGGTTTCGCGTCCGCAGCGGAGGCGCTGTTCAGCGGTAGCAGTACGAGGGCCAGGGCGATCAGCGCGGCCGCCGTCGCCCCCTTCAGACCGACCTTGCCGCTCACGTGGCTGCTCCCGTCAACTCGCGCTCGCTGTCTGCCTGTTCGTGCTGCGTACGGTCCGGTTGCCGGCGCGTCCGTCGGCGTACGAACCACACCGTGCCGCCCAACGCCGCCAGCAGCCCCGCGGCCGCGCCCGCGACCGTCCCCCACGGCACGAATGTCGCCGTCGCCGAGCCCTTCGCGCGGGCGTCGCCCGGCGCCGTGGCCTCGATGTGGACCGTCACCGAGTCCAGGGACGGATGCTCGGGCCACTTCTCGGTGAGGGTGATGCGCTGGGCGGGGAGCAGTTCCACCGGGAGCGTGCGGGGCGCACGGTGCAGTACCTCGCCGAAGAGGCCGTCCGCGCGGATCGTGAGGCGCGGGGTCAGTGCCGTGTTGCCGCGGTTGACCAGGGTGTAGTGGATCGCGCCCCCCGAGACCTTCACCTGTTCGACCGTGACTGCCGCCAGCGTCGGACCGCTGACGCGCAGATGGATCCGTACACCAGCTTCGCGCCCACCGGCGGCCGCCATCACCGCGCCCGGGTGGTCGCCCGGAAGCGCTCCCGAGGGAACCGTGACCGAGAAGGGGATCTCCGCGCGCGTGCGGGGAGGGACGGTCACGCGCTCGGAAGCGAGCATGATCCAGGTGCCCGCGCCCTTGGACTTGTGGGCGCCGCGCACCGCGAGCGCCCCGGTCACGGTGTTGTACGCGTCGGCCGGGCGCAGCCGTACGGTGAGCGGCTTCGCGCCCGGGTTGGTCACGGACAGCGTGTCCTCGAGCACGGTTCCGGGCGCGCCCTCCAGATAGACGTACGGCCGGGCGCCGCCCGGCTGCACCGTCCAGGCCGCGTCCGCCGCCCGCGCAGCAGGGGCGCACAGCGCGCACACCAGCGCGGCAAGGATGACGACGAGACGCGGCAGCACGGGTCAGCTCGCGGTCCGCTGACCACGCCTGGTCAGCCAGAGCACTCCGGCGGCCCCGGACAGCAGCACGGTGCCGCCGAGTGTGCCGAGCGCGAGCGCCGAGTCGAGCGGGCCGGTCCTGGGCAGTTCGCCACCACCGGACGGTGCGGACTGGGAGCCGCTCGCCGCCGTGACGTCCAGTTCCAGGGACGGCTTCGGGTTGTTCTTGGGCGTGCAGGTCGTCGTCGTACCGAGTGCTTTGATCGTCAGCACTCCGGCGGTGAAGGTGACCTTGCCGCTCTTCTTGGGGGTGTACGTACCCGACAAGTCATTGATCTTGATGGGGGTGTTGGCGGGTATCGCGGCCTCGTTCGCCGGGCCCGCCACCGCGACCGTCCCCTCGTCGGCCCCGCCCAGTTTGATCAGGGCGCTCGGCTTCATCGCGCCCTTGCCGAGCTCCACCGGGCTGGAGGAGACACCCTTCTGGAAGGACATGGTCAGCTGGTAGCCGCTGCCGCTCTTGACGGCCTTGATGTCGATCGGTGAGACCGCACCCTTCGGCCCGATCGGCGTCTGACACTGGTAGTCGACGTCCTGGACGCTGGCATGGGCGGCGGGGGCGGCCATCAGCACCACCGAGCCCGCCACCGCTGTTGCCAGCGCGAGAGCTGTCCGCTTCTGGTACGACACCTCGAGTTCCCCTCACGCCGGAAGTTACTGCCGGGTGTCGCCGAAGTTACTGACGACACATCAGATTGGGCGCTCAAGGTACGCCTGGGACCTTGGGGAGGGAAGACAAAGAGCACGCCGTATTGACGTGCTCTACAAGAGATTCAAAAACGGTCGTACACGGCTGCGAAAGCGCTAGGAGGGGGCGGCGAGGTCCGCCCACACTGTCTTGCCCGGAGCGCCCGGGACCCGGACAACTCCCCAGTCCAGACAGAGCCGTTGGACGATGAACATGCCGTGTCCGCCGGGCCGGCCCGCCCGGTGCGGGGTGCGCGGTGCGGGCTGTCCCGTGCCGCGGTCCGAGACCTCCAGGCGCAGCACCTTGCCGTCGCAGCCGACCCGCAGCTCCTCGGGGCCCTCCGCGTGCAGACAGGCGTTGGTGACCAGTTCGGAGACGACGAGCAGAACGTCTTCGGCCGCCGCCCGGCGGTCGGCCGTGTCGGCGGGCAGCCAGCCCCAGTCGTAGAGCGCCTGCCGGGTGAAGTCGCGTGCGAGCGGCACGATGCCGCTCGCACTGCCCAGGGCAAGGGTGCGCACCGCGTTGCCGGGGACCCCGGAGGAGTCGGCGGCGCCGGCGCCGTTCGGCTCGGGACCGAGGTCGCCCGGCGGTTGCTGCCGGGTGGTGCTCATCAGCGCTTCACCTCACCGATTCACCGATTCGCCATCTACTTCAGTACTCAGAGTGCTGGGCCATCAACGTTCTGCGGGGTTCTCCTGCCCTGCCGAATCGTGACAACACCCACGACGCCTGCGCGGTGCGCGTGACGCGGACTACAGCGGAACTACAAGGAAGGTGGGGCCGTCAGTCGGCCAGGGCCTCTTCGAGCGAGTCGTGCACGGTGAAGACCGCCTCCACCCCGGTGATCTCGAAAACCCTCGCCACTACGGGCAGCATCCCGGCCAAATGGACCCCTCCCCCGGCCGCTTCCGCCTTCAGCCTGGCGCCGAGCAGCACATTGAGTCCGGTGGAGTCGCAGAATTCGAGCCGTGAGCAGTCGATGACCAGGCGCGCACGCCCCTGAGCGAGTGCTTCGTCCAAGGGCGCGCGGAGCAATTCGGCGGTGTGGTGATCCAACTCACCCGCCGGTTTTACAACCTCGCTGTGGCCCTCGGTCCGAACCTCGACCTGAAGCCGGCCCCGGTTCGCGCTGCCGACCGTCCCGCGGTCCATGCCCGTCCCTCTTCGCCGTGTCGTTCGCTGCGTCATCACTGCGTACTCGCCGGTTGTGCGCCGCATCGTCGACCGTGCCGCTCTGCGCGCACAGCGCCGTCGATGACGGCGCTGACGTCCGTCGAACATTACGCCTTCCGTACGCCGAGGGGCCAGCCGAACTCCCCATCAAAACCGGCATATGGGACATATGACACTTGCACCGGTCCACCCGGAGCGGGTAGGGCTAGTAAAGACACAACCAACCACGACCGGCTTTGGAGGCGCCGCTCACCGCAGCGCATGTATTGGCATCGGCAGCCATATGCCGAGAACGATGGAGGAGACCATGTCACCCCGGCTCGACGAAACGCGCACCCCCACCGCGCCCTCGGCACCGCCCGCCCCCGCCACCGCTCTGTCCGCGAGCCCGGACGGCCTCGAACTCGTCGAAGCCCTCCCGGAGATCCCGCCGTACGACGAGATGGGTGCGCTGGACGCACGAGCGCTGTCCAAGACGCTCTTCGGGCGGCTCGAGTCCCTCGAAGAGGGCACCCACGAGCACGCCTACGTGCGCAACACGCTCGTCGAACTCAACCTGGCGCTCGTGAAGTTCGCCGCCTCCCGCTTCCGCTCCCGCAGCGAGCCGATGGAGGACATCATCCAGGTCGGCACCATCGGCCTGATCAAGGCGATCGACCGCTTCGAGCTCAGCCGCGGCGTGGAGTTCCCGACCTTCGCGATGCCGACCATCGTCGGTGAGATCAAGCGCTTCTTCCGCGACACCTCCTGGTCGGTGCGGGTGCCGCGCCGCCTCCAGGAGCTGCGCCTCGACCTGGCCAAGGCGGGCGACCAGCTCTCCCAGCAGCTCGACCGCGCACCCACCGTGGGTGAGCTGGCCCAGCAGCTGGGCATCAGCAACGACGAGGTCGTCGAGGGCATGGCGGCGAGCAACGCGTACACCGCGAGCTCGCTGGACGCCCAGCCCGAGGAGGACGACTCCGAGGGCGCGCTGGCCGACCGCATCGGCTATGAGGACCACGGCCTCGAAGGCATCGAGTACGTCGAGTCGCTGAAGCCGCTGATCGCAAGCCTTCCGCCACGGGACCGTAAAATTCTCTCCCTGCGCTTCGTCGCGAACATGACGCAGTCGGAGATCGGCGAGGAGCTCGGGATCTCCCAGATGCACGTCTCCCGGCTGCTGTCGCGCACTCTGGTCAGCCTCAGGAAGGCTCTGACGCTGGAGGAATAGCCGCAGGCACCCGCGGGGACGCGCCGCTCAGGCCGTAGAAAGGGCCCATTCCGTGAAGGAATGGGCCCTTCCCCGTTATTGACGGGGCAGTCCCGATTGGTCCACATTGAGCGCGGGGTAAGTGGGGGGACAAACATGGCTCTTGGGGAGGGCTGCCCGACGGCGTTCGCACCACTGGAAGAGCTGATGCGCCGGCGCCTGGGCAGGGAATGTCTGTATGTGCCGTCATGCCGTCTCGGGCTCTATGTGGCGCTGCGCCACTGGTGCCGGCCCGGCGGGCGCGTGCTCATGTCGCCGGTCAACGACGACGTCATCTTCTTCGTGGTGCTCGCGGCGGGACTGCGTCCCGTCCAGGCACCGCTGAGGCCCGAGGACGGCTCCATCGACATGGCGGCCGTGCCGGAGTCCGTATGGCGCGGTCTTTCCGCCGTGCTCACCACCAATCTGTACGGCAATCCCGATCCGGCGCCCGAACTGCGCGCCCGCTGCGACGAGTTGGGGATCCCGCTCATCGAGGACGCCGCGCACGCGATCGGCAGCGAGGTGGCCGGGCAGCCGGTGGGGAGCTTCGGCGAGGCGTCCGTCTTCAGCCTCTCCAAGCACACCGGGGCCAAGACGGGCGGATTCCTCACTGTCGCCGACCCGGCGCTGCGGCCGGCACTGGAGCGGGCCCGGGAGGAACTCCTGCAGCCGCAGCGGCTCACCGCGGAGCTCGTCTACGGCCTGCGACCGTACGCCGAGGCCGGTGTGCGGGGACTGCGGCTCGTCGGAGCGGCCCGTGCCACACTGCGGCTGCTCGGCCTCGAGGAGCGCGAGGACATCCGGATGGAACTGCGGCCCGGCGAGCTGAAGCAGGCGATGTCGGCGGCGCCCCCGCCAGGGCACGCGAGCCCGGCACGATCCGAAAGACAGGCCCTGGAGGACTTCCACTCCTGGATACGGGTGGACATGCACGACTACCGTCTGCGACCGGGAAGGCTGCGGCTACGGCGTACGGAGAGGCTGCTGACCCGCCTCGACAGCCGCCTGGCCGGCCACCGGGCCGGTACGCAGCTGCTGTCGGCCACCGAATGGGCACTGCCGGGGCCCGGCCCCGCACAGCCGCTGTTCCGGGTGCCGCTGCTGGTGGAGGACCGCGACGTCGCGATCGCCGCGCTCGCCCGGCGCCGGATCACCACCGGCTATCTCTACGACCCGCCGCTGGACGCGTACGCGGGTGAGGTCTTCACCGATGCGTCGCCCGCGCCGGGAGCGGCCGCCTGGTTCGCCCGGCACGCACTGCCGGTCGACCCGCTGCGGGCCGGTGAGGCGATATCCGTCCTCACGGAACTGGGCGCCAGGCCCGCAAGGCCGCCCGCGCAGGGCGAGCACGGTGTCTGACACCACCCGGCTGCGAGGGCCGTCGGACCCCGCGCCGCCGACCGAGCCGTCCACCCCGGACGTGACCGCGGCCGGCGGAGCGGTGACGGCGGCCGCCCCCAGCGGCGACTCCATGTTCCGCAACGCCTACGCGCTGATGCTCTCCACCGGCGTCTCCGCCGCACTGGGCCTCGGCTTCTGGCTGGTGGCCGCCCGCTACTACACGAAGGACGCGGTCGGCGAGGGCTCCGCCGCCATCGCCGCGATGCGGCTGCTGGCCTCCATCACCGCCACCACCATGATCGGCGCGGTGGTGCGGTACGTGCCGCGGGCCGGACGGGCCACCGGGCCGCTGGTGTGGCGGGCGTATGCCGCCAGCTCGCTGGTGGTGTGTCTCGCCTCCGTCGCCTTCCTCTTCACGCTCGACCTGTGGGGCCCCTCGTACGCACCGCTCGCCGGAATCGGCCCCGGGCTGCTGTTCATCGCCTCCTGCGTCGCCTGGGCGCTGCTGACCCTGCAGGACGGGGTGCTGACCGGGCTGCGCAAGGCCGTATGGGTGCCCGTCGGCAACGCGGTCTTCTCCATCGGCAAGCTGCTGCTGCTCGCCACCTTCGCCACCGCCCTGCCCGTGCTGGGCATCTTCGTCTCCTGGGCCGCGGCGATCGCCCTGTCCGTGCTGCCGCTCGGCTGGCTGATCTTCCGGCGGCTGATACCCAGGCAGGCCGCGGCCGACCAAGACCGCGAGCCTCCCGCACTGCGCGAGATCGGGCGCTTCCTCGCCGGTGACTCGGTCGGCTCGCTGTTCTCGCTGGCGATGATCAATCTGCTGCCGGTGATGGTCGCCGTCCGCTTCGACGCCACGCACAACGGTTTCTTCTACATCGCCTACACCGTCGGCGGGACGATGGAGTTCATGGCCATCAACATGGCCTCGTCCCTGACCGCCCATGCCTCGCACAGCCCGGAGACCCTGGCGGCGGGCGTGCGCGGCGCACTGCGCAGGATGGCCGTGCTGCTCGTGCCGGTCGTGCTGTTCCTGGTCGCCTTCGCCCCGCAGATCCTCGCCCCGTTCGGCGACGCCTACGCCGAGCACGGCACCACGGTGCTGCGGCTGCTGGCCGCCGCCTCCCTGCCGCGGGTCGTCGTCGAGCTCTACATCGGGGTGCTGCGCGTCCAGGGACGTACGGGCATGCTCGCCGCGCTCCAGAGCACGATGTGCGCGCTGGTGCTGGGGAGCGCGTCGCTGCTGCTCGGAGCGACCGGGATCGCCGGCGCGGGCTGGGCGGTGCTGTTGTCGATGACGCTGATGGCCGCCGTGTCCGCGCCCGGTCTGCGCGCCGCGCTGTCGGGCCGCGAGCCCCGGCCCGCCTGGTACACGCGGCTGATGCGGCGCGGCGCCGTCGAGGAGGAGGTGTACGGCACGACCTGGGCGCGCCGGGCCGCCGAGCGCCGCGCGGAGGCGGCGGCGGAGTACGCGCGGGAGTACGGATCGGACTGGGCACGGCAGACGGCGTATCTGCGGGGTGTGCACGACGACACGGCCACACCCGCTTTCGGTTTCCCCGTCTACGTATCGGATCCGGCGGAGCGGGAGGCACAGCCGTCCGGGCCGCCGGAGGCCGCGCAGGCGCCCGACCCGGGTGAGCGGCGCCTCGCCCTCGCGCTGTGGCTGCTGCTCGCGCTCGCGGCCGTGCTGTTCTGGGCCCCGCTGCTGGCGGCCCGGGACATCACCATGGACCAGTTGTCCGGCACCCAGCTCCTCAGGGCGCTGCCGCCGGTCACCCTCACCGCGGGTGTGCTGCTGATCGTCGTCCACAGCGCCGCCGTCTCGCTGCTGCGGCCGCGCCCCGCGCTCCTCGGCGCCGGACTCCTTGTCACCTTCGCCGCGCTGCACACCGCGCCCGCGGTGCTCGGCTGGGAACCGGAGCCGGTCGGCGGCGCGTGGTACGAGACACTGGCCGGCTTCCTCGCATCGGCGGCCGGTCTCGACAGCCCCGAGCTGCTGCTGCGCTGGCTGCCGACGTTCTGCCAACTGTTCTGCCTGGTCGCGGTGTTGGCGATGATGCGGGCGGTCAGGCTGCCGGTCGCGGCACAGTGGGGGGCACTGTGGCTGCTCGCGGTGTGCGGCTGGGCGCTGCAGAGACCTCTCGCGCCCGTCGCGCTCCCGCTCCAGCTGATCCTCACCTGCGCGGCGCTTGCACTCATCTGGATACGCGCGGCGCGTTCGGCGCCGAAACGGAACTGAACCACCGGGGGGACGAGCGTGCACCAGCCAGCCACCGAAACGGGGAGACCTGCGGCCGCCCCCCACCAGGGAGCCAGGAGCGATCCCGTCATGGATCTCGCCGACCTGCCCCCCGCCGACCACTCGCGCTGGGCGGTTCCGCTGCGGCCGGCCGCACCGCTCGTGGCCGCGCTGGCGCTGTGGGCGTACGCCGTGGTGCACACCGACACCTCACAGCTCGGCGACTTCGGTCTCGTCGGGGCGCTGCCCGCCGCCTTCTGGATCGCACTGGCGTTGCTGACCGCCGGATTCTGGGTGTGCGTACGGGATCCGCTGCGCGCAAACCGGTGGTCGCTGGCGTACACCGTGGGCCTGATCGTGATGGAGCGCGCCACCCAGGCGCTCGTCTATCCGACGCCGCTGTACTCCTGGGCGTGGAAGCACGACGCCGTGATCGAGCATCTGCTCACCGCGGGCGGCCTCCAGCGCGGGGACCAGCTCGGCGACATGGCGGTGTACGACCAGTGGCCCGGGTTCTTCGCCGCGCAGGCGGCGCTGGTGCGGCTCACCGGGGTCGAGAATGCCGCGATGTACATGGCCTGGTGGCCGCTGGTGTCCAGCCTGCTGCTGCTCGCGCCGCTACTGCTGATCTACCGCACCTTCACCCAGGACCGGCGGCTCATCTGGACCGCGGTGTGGCTGTTCTGCGTCGCCAACTGGGTGGGGCAGGACTACTTCTCGCCGCAGTCGCTCGCCCTCGCCCTGTATCTCGGCGTGATCGCGATCGTGCTGCGCCGCGGACGGCGCCTGGGGCGGGGCAGGTCGCGGCAGGCGCTGTGGACCGTTCTGCTGATCCCGCTGATCACCGCCATCGTCATCTCCCACCAGCTCACTCCGGTGATGCTGGTGGCGGCGCTGGGCGGGCTGTGCCTGACCCGGCGCTACCGCGACTGGACGCTGCTGATCACGCTGCTGCTGGTGTTCCTGGCCTGGAATCTCACCGCCTCGCTGCCGTTCCTGCGCGAGGCGGTGCCCGAGATGGTCAGCTCCTTCGGCGATGTGAGCCACAACCTGGAGACGGGGTACGGCTCGACGCCGACCGGCACCGGGCCGGTGATCGTCTCCTGGGTCTCCCGGCTGCTTTCGGCCTCCGTACTGCTGCTGGCGCTGATCGGCGTGCTGCGCCGAAGGGTGCTGCGCCACCGCGCCCGGCCGCTGCTGGTGCTCGGCTCGGTCCCCCTGGTGATGCTGGTCGCCAATGACTACGGCAGCGAAATGATCTTCCGGGTGCTGCTGTTCATGCTGCCCGGCGCGTGCTTCTTCGCGGCGGCCGCACTGCTGCCCGACGTACGGCCGCTGGCCGCCGAGCCGGGCGGGCACGGGGCGCCGCAGTCCGTGACGGGGATGCGGGCGGTGCTGCCCGGGGTCGCACTGCTCGCGCTCACGGCGGCGTTCGTGCCCAGCTACTCGGGCAAGGACCGGCTCAGCTATTTCCCGCCGCAGGAGGTCGCGCTGGTCCGGCAGGTCTTCGACAGGGCGCCCGAGGGCTCTCTTGTCGTTGCCGCCCATCGCAACTATCCGCTCGCGTACGCTTCGTACTGGAATGTGCGGCATTACTGGTTCCTCGACGATGCGAAGAGCCACGTCGAGGACATCCTGAAGGACCCGGCGGCAACGCTCGCCCGGGACATGGCCACGGTGGAGCCGCCCGGACGGGCGTACTTCCTGCTCACCCAGGGCCAGATCGCCAACTCCGAGATGAACGGCATGCTCACCGGCGAACAGCTGCGGAGCATCGAGAAGTCCGTCGCGGCCTCGCCGCTCTTCGAGCAGGTCGGCCGCAACAGCGCAGGCGTCATCTACGAACTGAAGCGCACCGCCGGCACCGACAGCTCCACGGGGAGGACCCCATGAGACCTCAGTCGCTCGCGCTCCGGCTGCTGCCGCCGTTCATCGGCTGGTGTGCCATCGGCGCCACCGCGCTGCCCGCCGCGTCACCGCTGCGGGCCGCGCCCGTCGCCGTATTCCTGCTCGCCGGACCCGGTGCCGCCGTCCTGCGCTTCTGCCGCCCCGCCCTGAGACGCCATCAGGCCGTCGGCCCGGTGGAGAGCTGGGACCGCGGCTTCGAGAACGACTCCGATCGTCTTGAGCAGCTCGTCCTGACGGCCTTCCTGAGCGTGAGCGCGACGATCGTCTGCGCCACGGCGCTGATGGCCGTGCACGCGTTCAGCGGCCTGCGGGTCCTGGTGCTGCTCACTCTGCTGACGATGCTCGCCGCCTGCTGTCCGCAGCTGCCCGGCCGGACACCGACCGCGCGCGCGTCCTCGCCGCCACAGAAAGGTTCACCTCTGTGAGGTTTCCCCGACGCCCCGTCCTCGGGGCGCCAGGCATCCATCGCAAGGCGCAGGACCGACGACGGCTGTGGGCCGTGTCCACCGCGGTGGTCGGGGTGCTGATCGTGGGCGTACTCGCCCTGCAGAAGTCCTCCGGTTCCGACGGCTCCAACCCCTCGGCGAACAGCGCCGAATGCCGCGCCACCAAGCTCCTGGTGCCGCGCTGCGGCGCCTGGTTCGGCGCGTATGTACGGCACGGCAAGCCCGACCTTGAAGAGAAGGTCCTCGCCTACGAGAAGCGCATCGGCCGCACGCTGGACATCGTGTACACGTACCACGACATGTCCCTGGACGGCCTGGAAGGACAGCTGCTGACCGAGCAGGAGCAACGCGTCGGCAAGCACCGGATGCTGCTGCTGTCCTGGGAGAGCAAGTGGTGGAACGGCACCCCCGCCCAGCAGCCGGGCTGGCGGCAGATCGCCGCCGGATCGCTCGACGCGAGCGTGATCGACGTCCAGGCGAAGCGGATCAAGGCGTACGGCAAGCCTCTCTTCCTCTCCTTCGACCTGGAGATGGACACCCGTACACCCGCCTCCGGCACACCCGCCGACTACGTCGCCGCCTACCGGCACATCCATGACCGCTTCCGCGAGCTGGGTGTGACCAATGTGGTGTGGACGTGGATCATCACCGGCTACAGCGGGCACAACGACCTGTTCCGCACGCTCTATCCGGGCGATGCCTACGTCGACTGGATCGGCTACAACCAGTACAACTACTACCGCTGCCACAAGGCGGACTGGCAGAGCTTCGAGCGGACGCAGCGGGCCTCGCACGACTGGATCCGCGAGCACATTTCGGCTCACAAGCCGCTGATGCTTTCGGAGTTCGGCACGGCGGACGATCCGTCGAATCCGTCCGCGCAGGGCGAGTGGTACGAACAGGTGCCGCGCGTGGTCAAGAAGCTCGACGGGGTACGGGCCACGCTTCAGTGGAACTGGCGTGACCCCGGGCCCGGTTGTGATCTCTCGCTGGCCAGGGACGAGTCCTGGAAGAGCCTGCGCAAGGCGGTCGCGGACCCGTACTTCAACCAGGTCAGACCCTGAACCGAGGGCGTCAGCCCGCGAAGACGGGGCCTTTGAGCGCGGCGCGGGCGCGCCGGTAGAGCCGCCACCCGACCGTCGGCAGCGAGTCGGGGAACGGCGCGGCCGGCGCGCCCCGTCCGTCCATCCACGCCTCGATGTCCGCCACCGTGTGGGTGCGGCGCAGGATGAGGCGGGCGATGCGGTAGGCCTCGTCGGTCTCGGAGCTCAGCGCGTGGCGGACGGCGACCGCGGAGGCATAGCCCGCGCCGAGGGCGGCCTTGCGGACGGCCCGGCTGTTGTATCCGTGCGGATAGGCGAGATGCGTCACCTCATGGCCGAGGACATCCTCAAGGACCGTCTTGGGCTCGCGCAGTTCGCGGCACAGCGCATCGGCCGGGAGCGTGTCCAGCTGCGGGTGCGTGACGGTGTGGGCGCCGACCTCCATGCCGTACTGCTCGAGGAGCGGCGCCTGGGAGAGCTTCATCATCGGCGCGGGCGGCAGCAGACTGCTCCGGCCGGGGGTGACGGCTCCGGTGGTGAGATACGCGGTGGCGGGCAGGGCGCGGGCGGCGAGCGCCTCGGCGGTGGGGCCCGGCAGATCGGCGAAGCCGTCGTCGAAGGTGAGGACGACGGGCCGGTCCGGCAGCGGGGTGAGGCCCGCGAAGTGGTTCGCCAGCGCGCTGATCCCCACGGGCGTGCGGCCGCTGGCCACGATGGCGTCCAGCTGTGCACCGAAGTCCCGTGGTGTGACGGTGAATTCGGCGATCCAGTGGGGCGGATCGTCCATCACGGCGTGGTAGAGCAGGACGGGAATCAGCGGCACCGTCATGACTCCACCCGCGGCTTCTTCCGCTGCTCCCACGGAAGCGGTACCCCCCGGACCCGCCGGCGTGCCTTGGCGTATCCGATGGGCCCGGCCAGCATGCCGCGGCGCTCCAGCCGGGAGAGATGGCGCGGCCAGGGATAGTCCTGTGCGCCGTGCTCCCCCGGGACGGCCGCCCCCGCGGCCTCGCGGTGCGCGGTGATCGTGCGCGCGTGAGCCAGACCGCGGGGCAGCTTCCGCAGCAGCGCGGGCAGCAGGGCGGGGCGGCGGGCGAGGACGGCGGTGAGATACGCGGTGAGTCCTGCGCCGTATCCGTACGCCTGGTTCTTCAGGTCCTGCCAGGTCTCACGGTGGTGGTGCCAGACCAGCGCGTCGGGGGTGTAGCGCAGCCGGTGGCCTGCGGCGAGGACGCTGACAAAGGCGTAGAGGTCGTCGCCGCCCTTGGCGGGGGTGCCGGTGCCGGTGGCGGGGTCGAAGCCGCCGATGTCCCGCAGGACGGTGGCCCTGAAGGCCATATTGGCGCCGGAGCCGAAGCTGCCGGCGGTGAACGGGAAGAGCGGTTCACCCGCGGGCGGACGGGCCGGGTCGTACTCGCGCGGCTCAAAGCCCTTCGCGAAGCCGCCGTGGCTCTCCAGGAGGATCTGCGCGGGCGTGCGGAGCTTGGCGGGCAGGATCAGGCCGGTGGCACAGCCGAGTCCGGGATCGGCGGCGAAGGGCGCGGTCAGCGCGGTCAGCCAGTGCGGGTCGGCGATGACGTCGTCGTCGGTGAAGGCGATGACCTCGCCGTCGGCGACGGCGATCCCGCGGTTGTGGGCGATGGCGAGACCGGGCACCGACTCACGCACATACCGGACGCGTTCGCCGTACTTGTTCTCGACGAGGTCATGGGTGGCGCTTGTCGCGGGCGCGTTGTCGACAACGACGATTTCGAAGTCCGGATGGTCCTGGGCGAGGAGCGAATCGAGCGCACGGGCCAGCTGGTCGGCGCGCTCGCGGGTGGCGACGACGACGCTCGTACGACACGTGCGGGGTTCCGTGGTCGCCGTGGGCCGGGGGCGTTGACGGTTGCTGCCCGGTGGGTGGTTGTCCGGCGCGCGGTGGGTGGCGGGGGTGGTCGACGGCTCGCGGCCCGCGAGTTTGGCGCGGGCCGCCGCGGCGACGGAGTCGGCGGGGTCCTTGCCGGGCGGGATGCCGCAGACGACGGTCGCGACGGGGCGGCCGCGCAGCCGGACGAGGGCGTAGACCGCGCCGCCCCGGACGGCGGGGCCGCCGGGCAGGGCCGGGCCGAAACTGAGAACGGCTCCGTCGGGCCCGTCCAGGTCGAGCTCGGTGACCTGGAGCTCGGCGAGGAGCGGCGCCTGCGCCCCGCCGGGCCCGAGTGCCCCGCCGGGCCCCAGTGCCGCGTCCGGCTCGTTCTGCGCGTCCGGCGCGTTCCGTCTGGGCGGTGTGCTGTCCATGACTCTCCCCCGTCAGTGGCCGCGCAGGCGGCCGACCTGCTTGAGCGCCCGCTGCGCGTACCCGGCCAGCCGCGGCCTGTTGCGTACGAAGCTGTGCGCCTGGCGCGAGGGCTCGCGGCTCAGCCAGTACAGGACGGCTCCCGCCCCCGGCCGTACCGACGATCCCTCGAAGACCCGCAGCTCGCCGGTCTTCAGCGAGTCCTTGTACTCCGATGCCCCGCGCCCCAGATCGAGCATCCCGATGCCGTCGGCGGCGGCGGACTCGGCCATCCGCAGATGCAGGATCAGACCCGGGGAGTACTTGGCGAACTCCGGGTCGTACGCCGGGAACCAGCAGGACAGCACGGTGCGCGAGCGCAGACCGAAGTGCGCGGCGACCGGCTTGTCCGCGACGTACAGCACGGAGAGCACGCCGGAGCAGCCGGGTGTACGCGTCTCGTGCAGCAGCCGCACCAGGGTGTTGATCCACTCCTTGGCGAAGCGGTCCCTGCGGCCGGTCCTGCGGTACTGCGCGGACTTCCACTCCATGAGCGTGCGCAGCGCGGCCGGGTCGCGTTCGTCGAAGACGAACCGCGTCTCGCCCGCCTGCCGCCCGAGCCTGCGCTCCTTGGCCAGCGTGGTCTTGAGGAACTTGGGCGACTGGGCCCGCAGCACCTCTTCGTACGCGGCGTATCCCGCGCCGACGTCGATGACGGGAGAGGCGAACTCCTCGGCGGCGTCCGGCTGGAACAGTCCTTGACCGGCTTCGAGATTGTCGAATTCCCAGGCGGAGAGCCGACAGGCCCGCAGCAGCTCGCGGGGCGTGATCGTCAGCCCGGGACGCAGGAGGGCGCCCTGGCTGTCGGAGACTCCGAGGCCGATCGCCCGGCCCTGGCCGAGCGGCCCGCGCTCGAACGGGAAGAACCCGGCCTGCTCTCCGTCCTCCCAGAGCACCGCCACCCTGGCCGCGGGCGCCACCCGGCCGACGGCCAGGGTGAACTCGGGCTCCATGAACGGATTGGCGGGCGCACCGCTCTTGGTGCGCAGCTCCCGCCAGGCCTCGATCTCCGCCTCACCCAGCTCGTCCGGTTTCACCACACGAATGCGTACACCGCTCAACGCGACCCCCCGGTCCTCCCCCATGAGCCTGCCCCCGGGACAGGACGGTACCGGCCGAAATCGCCACAGGATAGGGAGCGTCGCCCTTCTTGTGACGGATTCGTGAAGAAGCCGGTATGGGGCGGCGTCAGCAAAGTGACGGGAGTTGCACAACTGTCGTTCAGGCAGGGCCTGTTGATCGTAGGATCTGACTGCTCCCGATCCCCCACGGGAGTTCGGCCTGTCCGGAAAGGGCTCAGTCTCCGTGGTCGTGGTCTGCAAGATCGTCGTATCGAGGTCGTCGTGGTGAGCCCCCCGGTGCTGGCAGGCGGCTGCGTGGCAGCGGCGGTACTGCTGCTCGCCTGGGCGCTCCTGCTGCTGAGGCAGCTGGGGGCGGAGCGCGCGTTACGGGCGCGGGAACAGGCACTCGCCGCCGCCCGGGGCGCGGAGGTGGCGCATCTGGCCTCGGTACGGGTGCCCGCCATCGCCGAACGGATGCGTACAGGACAGCGGCTTGACGGGGTTCCGGGGCCGCTCACCGCCGAGGCAGACACCGGGGAGGAGTTCGCACGCGCCCTGACCGCGGTGGTCGTGGCCCTCGGCTCGGACGAGGCCGTGCGCCGCGAGCGGGCCCTGCGGGACTCGGTGCAGGCGGCTTTCGAGTCCGTGGCCCGCAATATGCACGCGATGGCCACCGTGCAGCAGCAGGTGCTCGACCATGTCGAGCGGTCCATCGACGACTCCCGGCTGATGGGCGAGGTGATGAAGGCCGACCACGCGGCCTCGCAGATGACCCGCAAGGCCCAGACCCTGCTGGTGATGTGCGGCATCTGGCCCGCCCGCCGGGAGACACAGCCGGTCTCGCTCTACGACTGCGTACGCGGCGCCCAGTCCCGGATCGTGGAGTTCGGGCGGATCGAGGTGCACGGCGGGCAGACGCTCTATGTGGTGCCGCCCGCGGTGGAGGGCCTGATGCACGCCATCGCCGAACTGCTGGAGAACGCCACGGTGTTCTCGCCGTCCCGCACCCAGGTCGTCGTCACCATCCGGGAGGTGGGCGCCGGGGCGGTGGTGGAGATCGACGACGCGGGTCTGGGCATGCCGCCGGACGTGCTCCAGCAGGCGACCGGGCAGCTGCGGGAGGAGCTGGATCTGGCCCGCCTGGGGGCTGTGCCCCGGCTCGGGCTCGCCTGTGTCGGGCGGTGGAGCCGGGAGCTCGGCTTCAAGGTGGAGCTGGCGGGCACATCGGCGTACGGGGGGACTCGGGCGGTGACGTTCGTGCCGTACCGGCTGCTGACCGAGCCGCTGTCGCACTTCACGGCCTCGCGCCGGACGCCCGCGGTGACAGCGCCCCCCGGGACCGCGGCCGAGGCGGCCGCCGCATCCGGTTCCGTGGCCCCTGGTTCCGTGGCCACCGGTTCCGTGGCCCCTGGTTCCGGGCCCGACCCGGACGCGCCCGCGCCCGGCGCGCTGCCCCGGCGCCGCAGCCGACGCGGCGCCACCGTGGAGGCCGCGGCCCAGAGCGCCCTGCAGTCACCGCCCCCGGCCCTCGCCCCCGATCCCGCGTCCCCCTGGACCCCGGAGGCCGCTCGCGCGTCGATCGCCAGCGTGGTGTCCGGATCGCGGCGCGGGCGCGCGGCACTGGAGGACGACATCGACGACGTACCCGACGAGCACGACGGAGGCCGCACGTGACCGGGACCATTACGAGACTCCCCGACCTGGGCTGGATGCTGCGCCCGCTGACCGAGATCCCGGGCGTCCGGCATGCCGTCGTCATCTCCGAGGACGGTCTGCGCCTCGGGCACGCATCCGCCGAGAACCTCTCGGGATCCGTCGCCTCCCTGAGCGTCGCCCAGGCCGAGTCGCTCTCCGCGGCCTGCGCCGCGATGACGATGACCGGCCGCTCCACCGCCACGCTGCTGTTCGGCGGCGGCGCCGGGGTGCGCCAGCTGATGCTGGAGTCCGAGCACGGCTTCGTCCTGTTCACGCACGCCGGAGTGGGCGCGCATCTGGGCGTGGCCACCGACACCGAGGCCGATGTCGGCCTGGTGGCCCAGCAGATGCAGCTGCTGGTCGCCAAGATCGGCGCGCACCTGAGCAGTCAGCCACGGGATCCGGTGACACCTTCCTCATGAGGGACCGCCCGGAGGAACGGACCACATCGGCGGTGCGTCCGTATGTCATCACCGGCGGACGCTCGGACACCGGCGGCGAGCCGCTGTCCTGGGAGACGCTGGTGATGGCCACGGACGCCGCCTTCCCCGTGTCCCTCCAGCCGGAACACCACACGATCCTGTCGCACTGTCAGGGGCTGCTGTCGGTCGCCGAGGTGGCGGCCCACCTCGGCCAGCCGCCCTCGGTGGTCCAGGTGCTGCTCTCCGACCTCGTCGAGTGGGGCCTGATCGTGACCCGCCCGCCCATACCGCCGGCCGAACGTGCCGATGTGACCATGCTCAGAAAGGTCCTCCATGGCCTCGAAAGCCGCCTCTGACGCCGTCGGCCGGGCGTCGGGCGCCGAGTCGGGACAGCCGGGAAAGTACGTCACGTCCAGCGTCGCGGGCGCGGCGAAGATCCTGGTCGTGGGCCCGCTCGGGGTCGGCAAGACCACGCTGATCGGTACGGTCTCGGAGATCGAGCCGCTGTCCACCGAGGCGGTGATGACGCAGGCCGGCGCCCGTGTCGACACCGGCGGCGAACGGTCCAAGAGGACCACCACCGTCGCCCTGGACTTCGGCCGGATAACGATCGACGGCGATCTGGTGCTCTATCTGTTCGGAACCCCCGGCCAGCAGCGGTTCCTCCCCGCCTGGCGTGATCTGGCCAAGGGCGCACTGGGGGCGCTGGCCCTGATCGACACCCGCGATCTGTCCGCGTCCTTCGACGCCCTGGGCAATCTGGAGGATCTCGATCTGCCCTTCGCGGTCGCGGTCAACGTCTTCCCCGGCAGCCCGCTCCACCGCGAGGAGGAACTGCGTACGGCCCTCGATCTGCTGCCGAGCACCCCTCTGGTCTCCTGCGACGCGCGTGACGCCCGCTCCTCGGTCCGGGCGCTGATCTCCCTCGTCAGCCATCTCATCCATGCAGCCACGGAGTCCTCATGAGCACGCCGCCTGCCGTTCCGCCGCGTCCGCCCGCCGATCCCCCGCGCTCGCCCGGCGGCCGCTGCCCGGTCGCGACCCCGCTCTACGGACCCGATCTCGACGGCGACGCCATGCCCGCGCTGTACGAGGAACTGCGCCGCGAACACGGCCCGGTGGCCCCCGTGACCATCGCGCCCGGCATCGAGGCATGGCTCGTCCTCGGCCACCGCGAACTGCTCCGGCTGACCCGCGAGGAGCAGGACTTCTCGCACGACCCGCGCCGCTGGACCCTGCTGCGCGAGGGCCGGGTCCCCGCGGACTCGCCGATCCTGCCGATGGTCGGCTGGCGGCCCGCGCTGCTGTTCACCGACGGGCAGCAGCACCGCCGTATGCGGGCCGCCGTGTCCGACGCGCTGGCCAGGATCAACGGGCACGAACTGCGCCGCAGCGTACGCGCCACGGCCGAGCGGCTGATCGCGTCCTTCGTCGAGCGGCGCGAGGCCGATCTGGTGCCGCACTACGCGCGCAAGCTCCCGATGATGGTCATCACCGGGCTGCTCGGCCTGGACGAACGCACCGGCCAGCAGCTGGTGCAGGCGATCGCGGGCATGGTCGCCGCCAACGCGGACTCGGTCAACGCGGGCAAGCGGATGGGCGCGATCCTGCAGGCGCTGATCGAGGAGAAGCGGCAGACACCGGGCAATGACGTCACATCGGCGCTGCTGCACCATCAGGCGCAGCTCACCGACGAAGAGGTCCTGCACAACCTGGTGGTGATGTTCGTGGCGGGGAACCAGACCACCGTGAACTGGATCGCCACCACCCTGCGCATCCTGCTCTGCGACCCGGCCTTCCGGTCCTCGCTGACGGGCGGGCATCTCAGCGTGGACGACGCGCTCGATCTCGTACTGTGGCGCTTCCCGCCCACGCAGAACTTCCCCGCTCGCTACGCCACCCGGGATCTGACCTTCGCCGGCCAGGAGATCCGTGCCGGGGACATGCTGCTCCTCGGCCTGGCGGGGGCCAATCAGGACCCCGGGATCCTGCCCGCCGACGGGCTTCCGGTGATCGGCAACCGTTCGCATCTGGCGTTCGGCGCGGGCCCGCACACCTGCCCGGCGCAGGACCCGGCCCGGCTGATCACCCGTACCGCGGTGGACACGATCCGGCACCGGCTGCCGGATCTGGAGCTTGCGGTGCCGGAGAGCGAGCTGGCGTGGATCAAGTCCCCGTGGAGCAAGGGTCTGGCGGCGCTCCCCGTGCGTTTCACCGACCCGCAACTGCCGCCCGCGCAGCACCCCACCTCCCAGTCAGGAGAGCCCAGTTGACCACCTCACACGAGAGCCCGCACCGGATGGACCCGGCCGGCGGCTGCCCGCACGCGGACAATGCCCGCCTCCTCGCGAAGGGCGCGGTCGCCCCAGTCGTACTCCCCGGTGATGTGGCGGGCATGGCGGTGCTCGGCCACGATGCGCTCAAGGAGTTCCTCGCCCATCCCGATGTCGCCAAGGGGGCCGAGCATTTCCACGCGCTGCGCGACGGGCAGATACCCGACGGCTGGCCGCTGAAGACCTTCGCGACGGTGCAGGGCATGACGACCGCCGACGACGCGGACCACCGGCGGCTGCGCTCGCTGGTGAGCAAGGCGTTCACGGCCCGCCGGGTCGAGGAACTGCGGCCGCGGATCGAGACGGTGACGGCGCAGCTGCTCGACGGCCTGGACGAGGTGGCCCAGGCGGGCGGCGGTGTCGCCGATCTGCGCACGCACTTCGCGCTGCCGCTCCCGATGGGTGTGATCTGCGAACTCCTCGGCGTGGACGCCGAGCACCAGGACCGCTTGCACCATCTGTCGAATCAGGTGGTGAGCACCTCCATCGGCCCCGAGGAGGCGATGGCCGCGAACCGTGAGCTGGTGGCGGTGCTCGGGACGGTCGCGGCGACCCGGACGCAGAACCCGGGCGACGACCTGACCAGTGCGCTGATCGCGGCCCGTGAGGAGGACGGCGACCGGCTCAGCCAGCACGAGCTGATCGGCACCCTGCTGCTGATGATCATCGCCGGACACGAGACGACGCTGAACCTGATCACCAACGCGGTGCGCGCCCTGTGCGCGCACCGGGACCAGCTGGAGCTCGTCCAGTCCGGCAAGGCGGCCTGGTCGGACGTGGTCGAGGAGACGCTGCGCTGGGACAGCCCGGTCAGCTTCTTCCCGTTCCGCTACCCGACCCGGGATCTCACGCTCGACGGCACGGTGATCCCCAAGGGCACGCCGGTGCTTGCCGGTTACTCCGCCGCGGGCCGCGACACGTCGGCGCACGGCCCGGACGCGGACCGCTTCGACATCACCAGGAGCGGCGGCGCCCGGCATCTCTCGCTGGGCCACGGACCGCACTACTGCCTGGGCTCGCCGCTGGCGCGGATGGAGGCGACGATCGCGCTGGAGCAGCTGTTCACGCACTTCCCGGAACTGGATCTGGCGATCCCCGAGGCGGAGTTGCCGCGGCATGCGAGCTTTGTGGGCAACACCGTGCAGGAGCTGCCGGTACGCCCACGGAACTGAGTCGGCTGTTTCGGGGTGGGCGCGTTCTGGGGCGTCAGCGCCCGCCCAGTGCGGCGTCCACCGCCGCCTCCGCGTGCAGCCGGGTCGTCGGGAAGACGGGCACCGGGCTGTCCTTCTCCCCGATCAGCAACTCGATCTCGGTGCACCCGAGTACGACGCCTTCCGCACCGGCCGCGACGAGTTTGCCGATGACGTCCTGGTAGGCGACGCGGGACTCCTCGCGTACGACACCGAGGCACAGCTCCTCGTAGATCACCCGGTGCACGAGGGCGCGCCCTTCGGCGTCCGGCGTGAGCACCTCGATCCCGTGTCCGGCCAGCCGGTCCCGGTAGAAGTCCTGCTCCATGGTGAAGGCCGTCCCGAGCAGCCCGACGCGGCCCAGCCCCTCGGCCCGTACGGCGTCGGCGGTGGCGTCCGCGAGATGCAGCAGTGGCACCGAGACGGCGGCCTCGACCTGGCCCGCCACCTTGTGCATGGTGTTGGTGCAGATCAGCAGCAGATCCGCGCCGGCGGCCTGCAGCCCGCGGGCGGCCCCGGCGAGGATCTCACCGGCACGCTCCCAGTCCCCCGCGACCTGAAGTTCCTCGATCTCGGCGAAGTCGACGGAGTGCAGGATGCAGCGGGCGGAGTGAAGACCGCCAAGCCGTTCCCGTACGAGCACATTGAGCAGCCGGTAGTACTCCGCACTGGATTCCCAGCTCATGCCGCCGATCAGCCCGATGGTCCTCATCGCTCCACTCTGCCACGCCGTGCCGACTGGGCCGTGAGTGAGAAAATAGGGCAAAGACCCTTTCTCGGGGACGCTCCCGTGGGAGGCACCATGATGGCGTCGCAGAACGCAGAACCCGCCCAGCCCGCCCAGCACAGAGACCTGTGGCCAGGGATCGCCGGTCTGGGGGCCGGGGCGCTGCTGATCGCCGGGTACGTGCTGTGGTCGTTCACACCCGACGTCAGCGGGACAGGAGCGATCAGGAGAGTCGTGTTCTGGTACCTGGAGGAGAGCAACCAGGACCAGGCGGAAGCCACGGCGCTGATCCTGCTCGCCGCGGGCCTGCTGTTCCTGTTCTTCCTGGTGGCCCTGTCGAGGCTGGCCGGGAACCGCTCCCACCTGGTGATGGTGGGCGGCACGATCTTCACGGCGTTCCTGCTGGTCGCGGCGCTCGCCGGGAACATGTTCGCGATCACGGTGAAGAACAGCGATGTGTTCCCGGTCGTCCCGGAGACCTCGCTCATCGCGATCCTGCTCCTGGATGTGGCCTACGGCGCGATCATCGCGTCGATGGTCGGTGCGGCGGTGATGCTGTTCGCCGTCTGGCGTGCGGCCCAGGAGACCCATGCGATCCCCGCGTGGCTCGGCTGGTCCGCCTTCGTCGTGGCGGTGCTGTCGCTGGCCGGCCCGTTCAGCGCGTGGTTCACGCCGCTGCTGCTGGCGGCATGGGTGCTGGCCGCGAGCGTGATCCTGATCCTGAACGCGCACGAGGCACGAGGGGAGACGGAGGCCTCGTTGAACCCGCAGCCGCTGCCGCCACAGCCAGAGCCGCCGCAGTAACAGGGATCCCGAAAGGGCCTCCGGCGAATGGCTGCCGCCGGTGCGGCGCGCGAGGTGTGGTCGTAATGCGCACGCCGCGGGAGTCTCTTGTGCAGACATAGTTGGTGGCCCTGAAGTACTGCAGTGATGTGTATCTGAACCCCAGTGGCTGAACGGCTCAGTTGGTACGTTGAGACGGAACTTCGCCGCCCTTTCGGCGGACGCACAGGGACGATGGGGACAACGGGGAAGGTATCCATCCATGGTTCGGGCTGCGCCTGCGTCAGAACTCACGGGGAAGCAGGGACGGGTTGATGAACGTCAGCGGCGCATCGAGGGCAAGAAGAATCAAGACATGGGGCCTCCCTGCAGGTCTGACAATTATCGCGCTGGGCGGCTTGGCGGTCTGGAAGTTCTGGCCCTCCACGGAACCCGCGGTTTCCGTTCCCAGTCGTGTCTGCCAAGGGAAGCTCTCTGGTTCCCTGGTCACCGGCTTGCTGCCAAAGAAAGGGGCTGCCTTCAAGGACTCATCGGGTGTCGAGTTCGGGCAGCCCCCCCCAGCCCGGGGTCATTCCTGAATGTGGACTCTGGGCAGGCGGCCAGGGAATCACGATCCGCTACAGCCAACTCGGCGACAGCGGTCAGGGCATCGCCAAAAAATGGAGAAGCGACAACGAACGGGTGGCGAATCAATCAGGATTCGCTCACATCAAGTTGGGCGAGGCGAGCGGGTTTGCCGGGCCGTACGGGGCGGGGCTCATCATCTCCTGTCCGAAGGGCTCGGATTCTGCTGCGATCCTCACGGTCGACGTTGAATACACAAAGCGTGCTTCAACACCTGACAGCCGCGAAGAATTTGCCCAACTCGCCGTAGAAACACTACGGGTCTCGGCCAAAGACATCGTGAAGTGTCGCGGCGCTGAGAACATTCCGGATGGCCCGCCGCAGATCAGCTGAGGCTCGCCGACGGCAACGGCATTCGCAGCCGGGGCCGCACGGACCAAGCAGCGCTACGAGAGGACATCTCCATGCACCCAGTCATCGCCGTCACCGGAGCCGGCGGACAGATCGGCGGGCGTCTCGCGCGGCGGCTGTCCGAGCGAGGCGTGGGCGCGCGGCTGCTGGGGCGGGATCCGGGGCGGCTGCCGGAGCTTGCCGGGTGCGTCAAGGCGCCACCCGCAGCCTACGGCGACGCGGAGGCCATGCGCCGGGCGCTGGAGGGGGCGACGACACTGTTCCTGGTGTCGGCGCACGAGGCGGCCGACCGGGTGCGTGAGCACATCACCGCCGTCGACGCGGCCGTCGCGGCGGGGATCGAGCGGATCGTGTACGTCTCGTTCCTTGGGGCCGCGCCCGATGCCACGTTCACCTTCGCGCGCGACCACTGGCACACCGAGCAGCACATCCGGGGCACCGGGCTCGCATTCACCTTCCTGCGCGACAACCTCTACCTGGCCGGGCTGCCCGCCATGGCCGGCGCGGACGGGGTCATCCGCGGGCCCGCCGGGGACGGGCGGGTCGGGGCGGTGGCGCACGATGACATCGCCGATGTGGCCGCTGCCGTCCTGCTGGGTGACGGTCACGACGGGGCGACGTACGACATCACCGGGCCCGCCGCGCTCTCCCTCGCGGAGGCCGCGGACGAGCTGAGCCGCGTCACCGGACGCCCCGTCATGTACCGGACGGAGACGCACGAGGAGGCCCTCGCCTCACGGGCGGGTTACGGAGCCGAGGACTGGGAGGTCGCCGGCTGGGTGTCCTCGTACGAGGCGATCGCCGCCGGCGAGATGGCCACCGTCTCCGATGTCGTACCGCGGCTGACCGGGCACCCGGCGAAGAGCTTCGCCGAGTACCTGGCCGACCACCCGAACAGTTACCGGCACCTCTTGCCCTGACGCCACACCTCGGAGACGAGCGGGACGCCGGGGCGGTAGGCCAGGTGCACGTGGCTCGGCGCGTCCAGGAGCGCCAGGTCCGCGCGGGCGCCGGGCGTGATCCGGCCGATGTCCGTACGGCGCAGGGCCGCCGCGCCGCCCGCCGTCGCCGACCAGACCGCCTCGTCGGGGGTCATCCCCATGTCCCGTACGGCCAGCGCGATACAGAACGGGACGGAGGAGGTGAACGACGAGCCCGGGTTGCAGTCCGTCGACAGCGCGACGGTCGCGCCCGCGTCCAGGAGACGGCGGGCGTCCGGCCACTCGGCACGGGTCGAGAACTCCGCGCCGGGGAGGAGGGTGGCGACGGTTGTGCCGTTCGCCAGGGCGTCGACGTCGGCGTCCGTGAGGTGGGTGCAGTGGTCGGCGCTCGCCGCGTCCAGTTCGACTGCCAGCTGCACGCCGGGGCCGTAGCTGAGCTGATTGGCGTGCACGCGGGGGTGCAGGCCCTTGGCCTTGCCCGCCGTGAGGATCGCGCGGGCCTGGTCGCCGTCGAAGGCGCCCTTCTCGCAGAAGACGTCGACCCAACGGGCGTACGGGGCACAGGCGTCGAGCATCTCGCCGGTGACGAGGGCGACATAGGCGGCCGGGTCGTCGGCGTAGTCGGGCGAGACGATGTGGGCGCCGAGGTAGGTGACTTCGTCGGTGTGCTGCGCCGCGATCCGCAGGGCGCGGGCCTCGTCCTCGACGGTGAGCCCGTAGCCGGACTTGGTCTCGAACGTGGTGGTGCCCTGCCGGAGGGCCTCGGCCATGTACTTCGCGACGTTCGCGCTCAGCTCGTCGTCGGAGGCGGCGCGGGTCGCGGCGACGGTGGTACGGATGCCGCCGGCGGAGTAGGCGCGGCCGGACATCCGGGCGTTGAACTCCTGGGTGCGGTCGCCCGCGAAGACGAGATGGGAGTGCGAGTCGACGAAGCCGGGGATCACGGCACGGCCGCCCGCGTCGACGGCCTGGTCGGCCGCGGGCGCGTCGGCGGTGGGACCTACCCAGGCGATGCGGTCGCCGTCGACAACGACGGCGGCGTCGGGGACGAGGCCGAGGGGGGTGCCGTCGCCGAGGGCGGGGTCGTTGGTGACGAGGCTGCCGATGTTGGTGATGGCGGTGGTGGTCATGGGGTCCTCTTCGGGAATTTCAGCCCCGCCGGCGTTTGAGGCGCGGGGGTCCGGGGCGGAGCCCCCGCACGGGGTCTGGGGCGGAGCCCCAGTTCGGGAAGGGGCGGGGTGGGGGCTAGGGCCTGTCGTTCGGATCTTGCCGGGCTCGCGTGCCCTGGCACGCACGCTCGCCGCGTTGTCGTCAGTCGCCGACGCTCCGCGTCGGCTCCCTCCTCCGCCTTGCGATCGCACGCACCGCAGTGACATCAGCCCCTCCGCGGCGGGCCGCTCACTGATCCGGCCTGATCCAACAAACAGGCCCTAGCCGCGCAGCGCCGCGATCGATGAAGCCAAGGCATCCGGGACGTCCGGAACGGAGGCGTGCACGCCGTCCCGGACCACATGACGGCCACCCACAACCGTATGACGGACATCCGCCGCCGTCGCCGCGAACACCGCCGCCTCCGCCGCAAGCCGCGGCACCGGCCCCGCCGTGCGGACCGAGTCCAGCGCCACCGTGGTGAAGTCCGCGAGCGCGCCGGGCTCGATGCTGCCCGCGTCCGGGCGGCCCAGAGCCGCGTGGCCGTCCGCGGTCGCCGCGCGGAGCAGGGCCGCGGCCGTCCAGTGGCCGCGGGTCCGTGTCCGCAGGCGTTCGTCGAGTTCCATCGCGCGGGCCTCTTCGAGGAGGTCGATGACCGCGTGGCTGTCGCTGCCCAGCGAGAGCGGGGAGCCCGCCCGCTGGAGGACCACCGCGGGGCCGATGCCGTCGGCCAGGTCGCGTTCCGTCGTCGGGCACATGCAGGTGCCCGTCGTCGTACCGCCGAGCAGCGCGATGTCCTCGTTCGTCAGATGCGTGTTGTGGACGCCGGTCGTGCGCGGGCCCAGTACGCCGTGGTCGGCGAGGAGGCGCGTCGGCGTGCAGCCGTGGGCCGCCAGGCACGCGTCGTTCTCTGCCGTCTGCTCGGACAGGTGGACGTGGAGGGGCGCGTTCCTGGCCGACGCCCACTCCGCGACGGTCGACAGCTGGTCCGCGGGGACGGCCCGTACGGAGTGGATCGCCGCGCCGATCAGCGCGTGATCGCTGCCCTTGAGCGCGGAGGCCCGCTCGGCCCACGCCTCCGCAGTGCCGTCGGAGAAGCGCAGCTGGTGCTTGTTGGGCGCCTCACCGCTGTGCTTATTCCTGATGGCGGATGACAGGTAGGCCGTGTCCAGCAGCGTGATCCGGATACCGGCGTCCGCCGCCGCCGCGATGAGCGCCTCGCCCATCGCGTTCGGGTCGGCGTACGCGGCTCCCCCGGGCGCGTGGTGCAGATAGTGGAACTCGCCTACCGCCGTGATCCCCGCCAGCGCCATCTCCGCGTACACGGCTCTGGCGAGGGCGAAGTACGACTCGGGCGTCAGCCGCGATGCGACCTGGTACATGACCTCGCGCCAGGTCCAGAAGGTCCCTGAGCCCACCTGAACGGTCCCGCGCAGGGCCCGGTGGAAGGCGTGCGAGTGCGCGTTCGCCAGGCCGGGGATCGTCAGTCCGCGCAGCACGGTCGCGCCCTGCGGCGGGGCCTCGACCCTCTCGCGTACGGCCGTGAACCTGCCGTCCGACACCTCAAGCGCCACGCCCGGCTCCACGTGCGTGTCCAGCCAGGCGTGTTCCGCCCAGTACGTCAGCTGCACGCCAGGCCCTCCAGTACGTCGGCGAGTGCGAGCACACCGGCCACGCAGTCGTCCTCGGTGGCGAACTCCGCCGGTGAATGCGAGACACCGGTGGGGTTCCGTACGAACAGCATGGCGGTCGGGATCGATCCGGACAAAATACCCGCGTCATGGCCCGCACCCGTGCCGAGCACGGGGATGGCGCCGCCGAGGATCTTGTTCATCTCGTCGCGCAGGGCGTGCTCGAACTCGATCACGGGGGTGAACGACTCCCGTACGACCGTCAGGTCCACCCCGTGCCGGTCGGCGTACTCGCGCGCGGCCTGCTCGATCCCGGCGACGACAGTGTCGAGAGATGCCTGGTCAGGGGCGCGCGAGTCCAGCCAGCCGCGGACGAGCGAGGGGATCGCGTTGACGCCGTTCGGCTCGACGGAGATCTTGCCGAAGGTGGCTACGGCGCCCGCGAGTTCGGCCTCGCGGCGGGCGGCGAGGACGGTTTCGGCGTACGTCAGCATCGGGTCGCGGCGGTCGACGAGACGGGTCGTTCCCGCGTGGTTTGCCTCGCCGTGGAAGTCGAACCGCCAGCGGCCGTGCGGCCAGATCGCGGACGCGATGCCGACACGGTCGCCGGACAGGTCGAGCGCCCGGCCCTGTTCGACGTGCAGCTCGACGAACGCGCCGATGCGGGCGAGGCGTTCGGGGTCGGGGCCGATGCGCGAGGGGTCGTACCCGGCCGCCTCCATGGCCTGCGGGAGGGTGATCCCGTCGCCGTCCCGCAGGCGGTGCGCGGCCTCCCGCGTGAGCTGCCCGGAGGCGAGGCGGGATCCGACGCAGGCGAGCCCGAAGCGGGCGCCCTCTTCGTCACCGAAGTTGGTGATGGCGAGGGGGCGGGTGAACTCCGCGCCCCTGCCGCGGAGTTCGTCGAGCGCGGCGAAGGACGAGACGACGCCGAGGGGGCCGTCGAAGGCGCCGCCGTCGGGAACCGAGTCGAGGTGCGAGCCGGTGACGACGGCGTTTCCAGCCGCGGGGTCGCCGAGCCAGGCCCACTGGTTGCCGTTGCGGTCAACCTCGTGGGCGAGGCCGCGTGACTCGGCCTGCGCCTGGAACCAGGCACGGCAGTCGGCGTCGGCGCCGGTCCAGGCGTAGCGGCGGTAGCCGCGGGTGGTGGCGTCCCGCCCAATGGGAGCGAGGTCGCGCCACATCTGGTGGAAGGAGGGGGAGTTCTCCCCCACCCCGCCCCTTCCCGGCTGTGACATTTGCGGCTCCGCCGCATGGGGGGGCTGCGCCACCGGCCCCCCGGGCACGACGGCTTCGCCGCGTGCTCCACTGCCTGCACCGGGCCCGGGCCCGGCCGCGGCCGCGCCGTCGCCCACAGGTTGTGGGCAATCGTTCCGCGGGGCGGAACCGGTGGGCACAACCCGGCCCGCACCCGGCGACGAAGCGTCCGCCCCCGCCGCGGCGTCGCCGCCCGGGGTCCGGTCCTCGGGCGCCGGTTCGGCCGGATTGGGGTCCGACGTCACGCCTGGTCCCCTTCCCGCATCGGGACGCGGACACCACGCTCGTCCGCCACCGACTCCGCGATGTCGTACCCGGCATCGACATGCCGGATGACGCCCATCCCCGGGTCGTTCGTCAGGACGCGGCGGATCTTCTCGCCCGCCAGCTTCGTGCCGTCCGCCACCGAGACCTGGCCCGCGTGGATGGAGCGGCCCATGCCGACGCCGCCGCCGTGGTGGATCGACACCCACGAGGCGCCGGAGGCCACATTCACCATGGCATTCAGCAGCGGCCAGTCCGCGATCGCGTCGGAGCCGTCCAGCATCGCCTCGGTCTCGCGGTACGGGGACGCCACCGAGCCGCAGTCCAGGTGGTCGCGGCCGATCGCCAGCGGGGCCGCCAGCTCACCGCTCGCCACCATGTCGTTGAAGCGCTCGCCCGCCTTGTCCCGCTCGCCGTAACCGAGCCAGCAGATACGCGCCGGCAGGCCCTGGAAGTGGACCCTTTCCCCGGCCATCTTGATCCAGCGGTGCAGGGACTCGTTCTCGGGGAAGAGCTCCAGCATGGCCTTGTCGGTCTTGTGGATGTCCGACGCCTCACCGGAGAGCGCAGCCCAGCGGAACGGGCCCTTGCCCTCGCAGAACAGCGGCCGGATGTAGGCGGGAACGAAGCCGGGGAAGTCGAACGCCCGCTCATAACCGGCCAGTTGGGCCTCGCCACGGATCGAGTTGCCGTAGTCGAAGACCTCCGCGCCCGCGTCCATGAAGCCGACCATCGCCTCCACATGGCGAGCCATCGACTCACGCGCGCGCTGTGTGAAGTCCGCGGGCTTCTCCGCTGCGTACGAGGCCATGTCGTCGAAGTCGACACCCAGCGGCAGGTACGCGAGCGGGTCGTGGGCCGAGGTCTGGTCGGTCACGATGTCGATCGGCGCACCCTCGGTGAGCATCCGCGGCAGCAGCTCCGCCGCATTGCCGAGGAGGCCGATGGAGAGCGGCTTGCGGGCGTCGCGCGCCTCGACGGCCAGCTGGAGCGCGTGCTCCAGGGAGTTCGCGCGGACATCCAGGTAGCGGTGCTCGATACGGCGCTCGATCGCGCGCGGGTCGACGTCGATACAGATCGCGACGCCGTCGTTCATGGTCACGGCGAGCGGCTGCGCGCCGCCCATGCCGCCCAGACCCGCGGTCAGCGTGATCGTCCCGGCCAGCGTGCCGCCGAACTTCTTCGCGGCGACGGCGGCGAAGGTCTCGTAGGTGCCCTGGAGGATGCCCTGCGTGCCGATGTAGATCCAGGACCCGGCCGTCATCTGCCCGTACATGGTGAGGCCGAGGGCCTCGAGGCGCCGGAACTCCTCCCAGTTCGCCCAGTCGCCGACCAGGTTGGAGTTGGCGATGAGCACCCGCGGCGCCCACTCGTGCGTCTGCATCACGCCGACGGGACGGCCGGACTGGACGAGCATCGTCTCGTCCTGCTTCAGCGTCTGCAGCGTGCGCACCATCGCGTCGAAGGAGCGCCAGTCACGCGCGGCCTTGCCCGTGCCGCCGTAGACGACGAGCTTGTCGGGGTGCTCGGCGACCTCGGGGTCGAGGTTGTTCTGGAGCATGCGCAGGGCGGCTTCCTGCTGCCATCCCAGGGCGCTCAGTTCCGTACCGCGCGGTGCCCGTACGGGGCGGGGTCCTGACATGGCAATGCCTCCTCGCGACTGCGACCATCACTGTTGGCTGTTCTATTCACATCCTGCGGGTCTGAATAGTCTTAGTCAACAGCTGCGGTGCGGCCGCCCGGATGATTGGCTGGCACACATGCCTTTCGACCGTCGGGATCAGGCCGTACGAGCAGCGGTGGAGCAGGGTCTTGTCAGCGAGGAGCAGCCCGTCGCGGCCCTCCTCGACGTGACCGGCATCCGGGCGTCCGCCGCAGCGCTGCGGGCCGCCTTCGCCGCCGTCACCGATGCGCCCGTGCTGCACGCCTTCGCCGTGAAGGCCGCGCCTCTCGTCCCCGTACTCGCCCTGCTGCGGGACGAGGACATCGGCGCGGAGGTCGCGAGCCCGGGCGAGCTGGCGCTGGCCAGGACGGCGGGCATACGCCCCGACCGCACGGTCCTCGACTCGCCCGCCAAAACCCCCGCCGAGCTGCGCGAGGCACTGGAACTGGGCATCGCGCTCAACGCCGACAACCCGCAGGAGCTGGCGCGGATCGACGCACTCGTCGGGACCTCGACCGTCAGGTCCCCGCTCGGCCTCCGCGTGAACCCGCAGGTCGGCGGCGGTGCGATCGGAGCCCTGTCCACAGCGACAGCGACCTCGAAGTTCGGTGTCGCGCTGCGCGACGAGGGTGCGCGCGACTGGGTCGTACGCGCCTGTCTCGACCGCCCCTGGCTGACCCGGCTGCACACCCACTCCGGCTCGCAGGGCATGCCGCTCGCCCTCATGACCCGGGCCATCGGCGCGGTGTACGAGCTCGCCGAGGAGATCAACACCGCCGCCGGGCAGCAGCAGATCGACACGATCGACATCGGCGGCGGCCTACCCGTCAACTTCTCTTCCGACGAGCAGACCCCGACCTTCGCCGAGTACGCCCGGCTGCTGAAGGAGCAGGTCCCCGGGCTGCTGGACGGCCGCTACGGGCTGGTCACCGAATTCGGCCGCTCCCTGCTCGCCAAGCACGGCACGGTCCTCGCCCGCGTCGAGTACGCCAAGACCGCCGGCGGCCGCCCCATCGCGGTGACCCACGCGGGTGTGCAGATCGCCACCCGTACCGTCTACGACCCGGCCTCCTGGCCGCTGCGTATCGCCGCGTACGACTCCAAGGGCCGGCCCAAGAGCGGTGCCTCCGTCGTGCAGGACATCGCCGGGCCCGCCTGCTTCGCGGGCGACCTGCTCGCCGAGGCGCGTCCGCTGCCGCTGCTCGAGCAGGGCGATGTGATCGCGGCGCTGGACACGGGCGCGTACTACTTCTCCAACCACTACGGCTACAACAGCCTTCCGCGGCCCGGGATTTACGGCTTCACCAAAGGTCCGGACGACGCTGCGGCGACGCGGTTCGCGACCGTACGGGCCGCGCAGAGCCTGGAGGAGATCGTCGCCGAATCGGGCGGCGCGCAGCCGGACGCGCTGCTCACCCCCTGAGCCCCCACTACTCCACGAACAAGCCCCGCGCCGCCGCCCTCGCGTCGAACTCCTCCAGCCGCGCCTGCGCGTCGGGCAGGTCGTCGCACATCGCCTCGAGCAGCACCCGCCCCAGCAGCATCGGCGCGCACGCCGTGTCGAAGGCCAGGCCGGTACCGACCGCCGCCGGGATCAGCAGGTCGCTGTGGCCTGCGACCGGCGCGAAGGCCGAGTCCGCGACCGTCACCACCTTCAGGCCCGCCGAGCGCGCGTGTGCCAGCGCCTCCACGACCTCCTTCGGGTGCCGCGGGAGGGCGAAGCACAGCAGCGCGCTCGCACCGGCCAGGCGGGCCGCGTCGATCCGGTCGGCGAGCATCGTGCCGCCCTCGTCGAGGAGGCGTACGTCGGGGTGCACCTTAGCCGCGAAGTACGCGAAGCCGCGGGCCTGCGAGGAGGCGGCGCGCAGTCCGAGCACCGGCAACGGCCGGGAGGCGGCGAGAAGTCGGCCCGCGCGCTCGACCGGGGACGGGTCGGCGAGCAGGTCGGCGAGATGGCGCAGATTCTCGATCTCGGCCTGCACCGCCTGCTGGTACTCGTTGTACTCGTCCGGGCCCGTCTCGCTCTCCGCGGGCGCGACCTCCCGCAGATGCTTGCGCAGCGCCGGATAGCCGTCGAAGCCGAGGGCCACGGCGAAGCGGGTGACGGACGGCTGGCTGACCCCGGCGACCTCGGCGAGCTCCACGCTGGACAGGAACTGCACGTCGGCGGCCCGGCGCACCATGCTGTGCGCGATCCGCCGCTGCGTGGGGGTCAGCCGGTGACCCTCGAAGAGCTGCTGCAGTCGCGCCGCCGGGCTGTCGTTCATGCCATCCCCCTCAGCGCCATCACGCCTCCCATCCGCACCTATTCAGTCACAGTGCGCTCTGCATGACCATATGCAGCCGCGAGGATCCGAGCAAGGGGTCACTGACGGGTCAATCCAAGTGGTACGCCGCTCGCACACGGTCAAGACTTCTCGACAGAGAGTCGCGGCCCCTGCGGATCACCGAGACCGGGGCCCCGGCCCCGGCAACCCGTAACTCCCCCACGGAAAGGCAGGCAGGACCGATGAACGACACCAAGGAACAGGCTGAGCTGGTCAAGCAGACCTCTGCGGAGGAGACGAGCCAGACCCCCTGGCAGGCGCCAGGATTCGTGGTCGTCGAGACCGCGCTCGAGGTCACCGCCTACTCGCTCAACTCCCGCTAGCCCGCCGCCATGCTGCTGCACGTGCTCGGCACGGCCGCAGGCGGCGGAACCCCCCAGTGGAACTGCGCGTGCCCCGGATGCTCCGGGGCACGCGCCCATCCGCACCGGCGCCGCCGTCACGCCTCGCTCGCCGTCCAGGCAGGTGAAGGCCGCTGGTACATCGTCAACGCGACACCCGACATCGGCGACCAGATCGAAGCCGAGCCCGGACTCCACCCGGGACCCGGGCTCCGGCAGACACCGGTCGCCGGGCTGGTCCTCACCGACGCCGAACTCGACCACACCCTGGGCATCGCACGGCTGCGGGAGGCGGACGGCCTCGAGGTGCTCGCGACGGCCCCGGTCCGTCAGGCGCTCATGGACCGCCTGCACCTCGGCGCGGTGCTGGGCCCGTACACCTCAGTGACCTGGCGGGAGCTGCCGCTGCGCGGCTCCGAGCCGCTTGACGGTGGCGCGGCCGCCCTGCACATCAGCGCAATCCCGGTGTCCGGCAAGCGCCCTCGGTACGCCGCCGACGCCCCGGACGACGACGCGTGGGTCATCGCGCTGCGTTTGTACGACCCCGCCTCCGGTACATCCGCCGTCTACGCCCCCGCCCTGGCCGCCTGGCCCGATCACCTCCAACAGGCCGCCGCGGAAGCCGATCTCGTCATCGTCGACGGCACCTTCTGGGACGACGAGGAGCCCCGCCGCACCGGCATCTCCTCCCGCACCGCCACTGGCATGGGGCACCTGCCGATCGACGGTCCCGGCGGAACCGCCGAGCTCCTCGCCCCGCTGGATGCCCGCTGCCTCTACACACACCTCAACAACACCAACCCTCTTGTCGACCCGGCGGCACCGCAGCACAAGCGGCTCGCCCGGCTGGGCATCGAGGTGGCGCACGACGGGATGGAGATCGAGCTGTGACCACAGCACTCGCCCCGCTCGCGGAGCTCTGGAGCCCCGCCGAGTTCGAGGCACGTCTGCGCGCGGTGGGGGAGGAGCGGTACCACGACCGCCATGCCTTCAACCTGCGGATGCACAGCGGCGACCTCAGCCCGGCGGAACTCCGCCGCTGGATCGCCAACCGCTTCCACTACCAGCGCCACATCCCCGTCAAGGACGCCCTGATCGCCGCCAAGCTGGACACTCCCGCGCTGCGCCGCATGTGGCTGCGCCGTATCCAGGACCACGACGGGCAGGCAGAGGGTGAGGGCGGCATCGAGCGGTGGCTGCGGCTCGGCGAGGCGGCCGGTGTGGAGCGCGAGACGCTGCTCTCGGCCGACACCGTGCTGCCGGGCGTACGGCTGGCAGTCGACGGTTACGTCAATTTCTGCCGCCTGCGCCCGCCCCTCGAAGCCGTCGCCGCCTCGCTCACCGAACTGTCCGCCCCGGACCTGATGCGCACCCGCATCGACGCCTTCGAACGCCACTACCCGTGGATCGAAGCCGACGGCCTCGCCTACTTCCGCACCCGTGTCTCCCAGGGCCGGCGCGACAGCGCCGAGGCGCTGAACCTCGTCGTGAACTGGGCCCGTACCTGGGACGACCAGGAACGTGCCGTGGCAGCGCTCCGCTTCAAGTGCGACGTCCTGTGGTCGCTGCTCGACGCCGTGGACCGGGCAGGCCGCGAGGAGCAGGCATGAAGGCAGCGACCGGGACCGGCTGGCGGCCCGTACTGTCCCCCGCCATCGTGCTGCGGCACGACCGCGTGCGCGACGCGGACCTGCTCGTCCTTCCCGAACGCGTCGTCGTCCTGACGGGCCGGGCCGCAACGGTCGTCGGCCTGTGCGACGGCACCCGCAGCGTCCGCGGGATCGTCGACGAGCTGGCCGAACGCTTCCCCGGCGCTCCGGTGGCCACCGACGTCCCGTCCTTCCTCGACCGTCTGCTCCAGGAGGGCTGGCTCCAATGACCTCTCCCGCTCCGGCCACCGCGCCCGCCCGCCCCTGGGCCCTGCTGGCCGAACTCACCCATGCCTGCCCGCTCCACTGCCCGTACTGCTCCAACCCGCTGGAGCTGACGCGGCGATCGCGCGAGCTGACCACCGAGCATTGGGCGGACCTGATGCGTCAGGCCGGTGAGTTCGGCGTCGTCCACACCCATCTCTCCGGCGGCGAGCCGCTGTTGCGCCCGGACCTGGAGCAGATCGTCACCGCGGCCGAAGCCGCCGGGATCTACACGCAGCTGGTCACCAGTGGCACCGGCCTCGACGAGGCCCGGCTGACAGAGCTGGCCGGCGCCGGGCTGCGCAGCGTCCAGTTGTCCGTCCAGCATGCCGATCCGCGCACGTCCGACCGGATCGCCGGTCGCACGTCCTTCGCCGCGAAGGAGCGGGCGGCGGCGCTCGTACGGGACATGGGACTCCCCCTCGGTCTCAACGTCGTCCTGCACCGCGAGAACCTCGACGCCATCGACGCCATCGTGGAACTGGGCCTGGCCTGGGGCGTGGACCGCATCGAGCTGGCCAACACCCAGTTCTACGGCTGGGGTCTGCTCAACCGCGCCGCGCTGCTCCCCACCCGGGACCAGCTGTCCCGCGCGCGGGACGCCGTCGAACGGTGGCGTGAGCGATTCTCCCCCGGCCCCGGCCCCGGCGACAGAGCGGGGCAGCCAGGGCGGCCCGACCTGGTCTGGGTCGTCCCCGACTACTTCGACGGCGTCGCGAAGCCGTGCATGGGCGGGTGGGGAGCGGTCTCGCTCACCGTCACCCCGGACGGCACAGTCCTGCCCTGCCCGGCCGCGGCCTCCCTGCCGGACCTGGACCCGCCGAACATTCGCGACCACCCACTGGCATGGATCTGGGACCACTCCAGGGCCTTCACCCGCTACCGCGGCACCGACTGGATGGCCGACCCCTGCCGCAGCTGTTCCCGCCGCGACGAGGACTTCGGCGGGTGCCGCTGCCAGGCGTACGCACTCACCGGTGACGCCGCCCGTACGGATCCGGCGTGCGGACTGTCCCCGGACCACGGCATCGTCAGGGCGCTGGCCGACGACAGCGTGGCCGGGACGCAGACGCCCCCGTTCGTGTACCGAAGCCCCGGGGCGCTCATGCCGGCTCGCTCATCAGGTCCGTGAACCGGTCGAGCAGCGCGGCCGCCGCCGTCACATCATCGGTGAGCGGCCGGTCGGCGAATTCCTCGTCGAGGACCGACTCGGCCAGCTCGAAGGCCCTGCCCACCGGGAGTCCGGGATCGGGCCGCAGTCCGCGCTGACGCAACGCCCGTACGGCGGCGACAAGTTCACAGCCGACGACGAGCCGGTACGCCCCTGACGCCCGCAGCGTCTGACGCGCCGCCAGCGAGGCGAAGCTGGCCTGCTCCTCGACGCCACGGGACAGGACCGCATGGCCGAGCGAGGCGGGGGCGGAGAAGGCCCGCAGATCGCCGAGCGCCGCGCCCGCCGCGTATTCGAGGATCATCACGCCGGAGCTGGCCGCCTCCGCGTCCGCGAGGAAGGGCCGCAGCCGGGTGAAGGCGGGCTCGTTCAGGGCGGAGAGCCGGGAGGTGGACAGCCGGGCGGTCTGGGTGATCGCAAGCCTGAAGTGGTCCAGGTCCAGGGCGAGTTGGGCCATGTAGAAGCCACCGTGGTGGTACGCGGCCGGTGCTGGATCAAACACGGTGGAGGGGCGGATCAGAGGGTTCTCGGCGGCCGCGTTGATCTCGACGGCCAGGGTCCGCTCCAGCGCGTCCGCCGCGTCCTGCGCGGGCCCGTGGATCTGCGGCAGACAGCGGAAGCCGTACGGGTCCTGGATGCGGCCGAGCGGGGGGGTCGGCCGCTCGGGCGCGCCGAGGAGCCGGCGCATCCTGGCCGCGACGGCGTATGTGCCGGGGTGCGGGCGGGCCGCGTGCACGGGTTCCGCGTACGCCTCGTAGGAGCCGTCGACCGCGAGGAGCGAGAGCGCGCCGACCAGCTCGGTGGCCGAGACGAGCGCGCGCAGCTCGTCCAGGGCGAGCGCGGCCTGCCCGAGAGTGAGGGCGTTGGAGCTGATCAGGGCGAGGGCGTCGTTGTTGTCGAGGGCCTGGGCCTCGGGGGCCGGGCCGCCCTCCCAGGGGTGTTCACCGGCGAGCGCGAGGCCCATCTGGGCCAGGGCGGCGATGTCGCCGGTGCCGACCGAGCCGAATTCGTTGACCACCGGATGGGCGCCGCTCTCCAGCGCCTCGCAGAGCGCGGTGACGACTCCCGGGCGCAGGCCGGCGCCGCCCGCGAGCAGCTGGTTGGCGCGGACGGCGAGCATGGCGCGGACCTCGCGTGCGGGCAGCGGATCGCCGATCGCTCCGGCGTGCGAACGCAGCAGGCGGAGACCGTGGTCCGCGGCCGACTCGGTGGGCACGTCCTCGTTCCGGTTGGCGCCGACGCCGGTGGAGCGGCCGTAGACGCGCCCTGACGCGGCGAGCTCGCGCGCGACGTCCCAGGCGACCTCGACGCGCTTCATCGCTTCGGATCCGGGCACGGGTCGGGCCGCGCCGTCGGCCAGCCGGACGATGTCCGCGACCGGGAGGCTCTGTCCGTCGAGGACCACGATGCCGGTGGGTGAGTCCACCATGTGGGACGACATCACGCGTAAACCCCTCCTTTTCGGACGGTTCGTCTTGCCTTCCGAGCATCCGTAACCAGCGATTTACCCCGGGGCATTGACAACCTATTCAGATACCGAGAACTCTGCATGACTATATGCAGGCCGGGCAAGGGACCACTGATGATCAAATTCGAAGCAGTGAACAAGCGATTCCCCAACGGCACAACCGCAGTGAACGACCTCAACCTGGAGATGGCCGACGGCGGTATCACCGTCCTCGTCGGCTCCTCCGGATGCGGTAAGACCACCACCCTCCGCATGATCAACCGGATGGTCGAGCCGACCTCCGGCACGATCCACGTGGGCGGCAAGGACGTCCTCACCCAGGACGCGGCGGAGCTGCGCCGCTCCATCGGATACGTCATCCAGCAGTCCGGCCTGTTCCCGCACCGCACGGTCCTCGACAACATCGCGACCGTGCCGCTGCTCCTCGGCTGGGGCCGCAAGAAGGCGCGGGCACGGGCGGCCGAGCTGCTCGAGACGGTCGGCCTGCAGGCCGACGCGGGCAGGCGCTACCCGCACCAGCTCTCCGGCGGCCAGCAGCAGCGCGTCGGGGTGGCCCGCGCGCTGGCGGCAGACCCGCCGGTACTGCTGATGGACGAGCCGTTCGGCGCGGTCGACCCGGTGGTGCGCACCCAGCTCCAGGACGAACTGCTGCGCCTTCAGCAGGAGTTGGGCAAGACGATCGTCTTCGTCACGCACGACATCGACGAGGCGGTCAGGCTGGGCGACCGGATAGCCGTGTTCCGCACGGGCGGCCATCTCGTCCAGTGCGCGTCCCCGGCCGAACTGCTGGCCCGCCCTGCGGACGACTTCGTGGCGGACTTCCTCGGCGCGGAGCGCGGGCTGAAACTGCTGTCGCTGTCGACCCTGGCGGACGTTCCGCAGGGCCCCGCGCCCGAAGGCGGCCGCTGGGAACTGGCCCTGGACGAGGCGCGCGCCCCGCTCGGCTGGCGCGACAAGGAAGCGGACGCCTCCGGCGACCTGCTCCCCGTACGGCCGCTGCGCGACAGCGACTCGCTGCTCTCGGCGCTGAACGAGTCCGTCGCATCGCCCGCCGGCCTGGTCGCCCGGGTCGACGCGGCGGGCGTCCTGACGGGCGTCACCTCGCGCGAGGACATCCACGAGCACGCGGGCACCGCACACGCCGCCGCGCGGGTGGTCGCATGACCATCGAATGGTCGTGGATATCCGACCACGCCGACGATCTCACCACCCTCAGCCTCTCCCACCTCCAAGCCGCCCTGACCGCCGTCCTGTTCGGGCTGCTGATCTCGCTGCCCCTGGCCGTCGTCGCGCACCGGGTCCGCCCCCTGCGCGGGTTCCTCCTCGGGCTCTCGAACGTCCTGTTCACCATCCCCTCCATCGCCGTGTTCGTGCTACTCCTCCCGGTCTCCGGGCTGACCCGCACCACCACCGTCATCGGCCTGACGATCTACACGCTCGTCGTCCTGCTCCGGAACACCGTCGAGGGCCTCGACTCCGTACCGGCCAGGACCAAGGAGGCCGCGAAGGCGATGGGCACGCGCCCCCTGCGCACCCTGCTCACCGTCGAGCTGCCTCTCGCACTGCCCGTGATCATGGCGGGCGTACGGATCGCCACCGTCATGTCGATCTCGCTCGTCTCCGTCGCCACATACATCGGCGACGGCGGACTCGGCCAGCTCTTCACCGACGGCTTCCAGCGCAACTTCCCCACCCCCGTGGTCGTGGGCGTCGTCCTCACCCTCCTTCTCGCACTGATCGCGGACGCGCTGCTGGTCGCCGTGCAATACGTCCTCACCCCCTGGACCAGGAAGGGCAAGGACTGAGATGTACGAGCTCTTCAAGAACCTCGGCTCCTGGCTGAGCAGCGGCGAACAGTGGTCCGGCAGCGACGGGATCGCCCACCGGCTCACCGAGCACCTCCAGTACTCGCTGCTCGCGACCCTGATCGCCGCCGTGATCGCACTGCCCGTCGGCCTGCTCATCGGCCACACCGGCCGCGGCGCCTTCCTCGCCATCAACCTCTCCTCCTTCGGGCGCGCGCTGCCCACCGTCGGTCTCGTCGTCCTGGTGTTCCTCGCCAGCGGCCTGTCGATGACCCCGGTGTACGTCGCGCTGGTCGCCCTCGCCGTCCCCTCGATCGTCACCAACACCTACGCGGGCATGACCGCCGTCGACCCCGAGGTGAAGGACGCCGCCCGCGGCCAGGGCATGCGCGGCCACCAGGTCCTGCTCCAGGTCGAGATCCCGCTCGCGCTGCCGCTGATCATGACCGGGCTGCGGCTCGCCCTGATCCAGGTCGTGGCGACGGCCACCATCGCCGCGTACGTCAGCTTCGGCGGTCTGGGCCGGTACGTCTTCGACGGCCTCGCCCAGCGCGACCTCGTCCAGGTCCTGGGCGGCGCCGTCCTCGTCGCGGTCGTCGCCGTCGTACTCGACCTCGGCCTCGCCGCCCTCCAGCGCGTCCTGTTCCGACACCGCCGTACAGCCTGAGGAGCCTCACCATGAACCGACGTACCCTCCTCGGCGGCCTGTTCGCCGCGGCCTCCGTCCCCGCGCTCGCCGCCTGCAGCAGCGGCATCACCTCCCTCGAAGGCAAGGGCGGCGACCTGTCAGGAAGCGGCTCCAGCAAGGACGGCGTCACCATCGGCACCGCCAACTTCACCGAGAACCAGATACTCGGCTTCCTGTACGCGTCCGTGCTCGAAGCAGCCGGTGTGAAGACGAAGGTCCGCCCCAACCTCGGCACCCGCGAGATCCTCATCCCCGCGCTGAAGGGCGGCGACATCGATCTGCTGCCCGAGTACCAGGGCGCGCTGCTGCACTACCTCGACCCGAAGGCGAAGGCCACCGAGGAGGGCGAGATGCAGAACGCCCTCGCCGTCGCGCTCCCGGGCGGCCTGCAGATCCTCCCGTACGGCATGGCCGAGGACTCCGACGCCTTCGCCGTCACCCGCGAAACCGCCGACAAGTACGGCCTGAAGACCCTCGCCGACCTCGCCAAGCAGAACGGCAAGCTGGTCATCGGCGCGGCCCCCGAGGTCAAGAAGCGGGTCGTCGGCGTCGTCGGCCTGAAGGACGAATACGGCGTGGAGTTCAAGGAGTTCAAGTCGCTGGACTCCTCCGGGCCGCTGGTCAAGGGCGCGCTGAAGAAGGGCGACGTCGACGTCGCCAACCTCTTCACGACGGACACCGACATCACGGCCGAGGGCTGGGTCGTGCTGGAGGACCCCAAGAACCTCGTCCCCGGGCAGCATGTCGTCCCGCTGATCGCCGACCGCAAGGCCGATTCGACCGTGCGCAAGGCGCTGGCCCGGCTCGGCGCCGTACTGACGACCGAGCAGCTGACCGAGCTCAACCGGCAGGTCGACAAGGACAAGAAGGACCCCGAGGACGTGGCGAACACCTGGGCGAAGCAGCACGGGCTCACCAAGAAGTAGGGGACACAATGGGGCGCCGGTACCTGCTATACCCCACCCGGGCGCAGGAACGGCTCCTGACCGTGTGGGGGCATTCGGCGCGCCTTGTGGAACGAAGCCCTCGAGCAGCGCATGTACGTGTACGAGCAGCCGGCGGACGCGTGAAGCCCAGTCGCCCACCCTTGGGTGGACGAAGGGAATCTCACGGCTCAGGCCGGGAGAGGTCGTCAATACCTGATCTCGCGCGAGCCGTACCCCCCAGGTACCCCTACGGGAAAACAGTGGGGCTACCCCCACTGACGCGGGCGCGGCCCGCCCGTAGCGTGAACGGTTATGGAAGCCCGCGACCCTGAGCTCAAAAAGGAGCTCGACGCCACCCTGCACGCACGCCGTGAGCTGGGGGAAGAGTACGACGCCGCACTCGTCGAATCGTTTCTGGAGAAGGTCGAGCAACGGCTCGACGGCACGGTGGACCGCCGTGTCCGCCGCCAGCTCGCCGAGCAGCAGATGGTGGTCGCCCGAGGCGCCCGCCCGCCGCAGACCTCGGGGGGGAACTTCGGGGAGCGCTTCGGCTTCGCGGTCATCTCGCTGATCCTGGCCATCCCGCTGTCCGCGATCGCCGTGGTCAACGCCGACCTGGAGGGCCTGATCGTGGCCTGGTTCGGCATCGTCGGCGTGAACGCCGCGCATGCGGCGAGGGGTTGGCCCTGGACGCGGCGGTCGCGCGAGCGCGACAAGTCCGACTGGGAGGACTGACCCGGGACTCGCCCGTGGCGCGGGGGTCCGGGGGCAGAGCCCCGGCTCGGGAGCCCGGGGCCGGGCCCCGGTGAAAAGGCTGTGGCGGGGACCGCCGCACCCCCGGCGAACCGGGGGGCGGGACGACGGCGGTCCCCGCGTGGGACACGGTCCCGGGTCAGGGCCGGTCTCCGCGTCCAGGGCGTCTTGGGAGGTCCGGGAGCCGCTCCGGAGGTCCTAGACGCCGCTATGGGTGCCGGCCGGGATTCCTGCCCGGTCCCCTGCCGACATCCACCACTGTGCAGGACGCGTGTTAAGCCGGTGCTGCGCGTACGTGACACGCGCGTACCGATTGTGCGAAACCGCGTTCCTACGGGTTACTTGCCGCCCTTGGCCAGGAATGCCAGCAGGTCCTGACGGCTCACCACACCCGTCGGCTTGCCCTCGACCAGCACAATCGCCGCATCCGCCGCACCGAGCACCGACATCAGGTCCCCGACCGGCTCACCGGACCCGACCTGCGGGAGCGGCGAGCTCATGTGCTTCTCCAGCGGGTCGCCGAGCGCGGCCCGCTGGGTGAACAGCGCGTCCAGGAGCTCGCGTTCGACGACCGAGCCGATGACCTCCGCGGCCATCACGTCCGGGTGGCCCGCGCCGGGCTTCACGATCGGCATCTGGGACACCCCGTACTCCCGGAGCACCTCGATCGCCTCGCCGACCGTCTCCTCCGGGTGCATGTGCACCAGGCTCGGGATCTTGCCGCCCTCCTTGTCGCGCAGCACGTCGGCCACGCTCGCGGACGGGCCCGAGCCCTCCAGGAAGCCGTAGTCCGCCATCCACTCGTCGTTGAAGATCTTGGAGAGGTAGCCGCGGCCGCTGTCCGGCAGCAGTACGACGACGACGTCGTCCGGGCCGAGCCCCTCGGCCACGCGGAGTGCGGCGACGACGGCCATTCCGCAGGAGCCGCCGACGAGCAGGCCCTCCTCCTTGGCGAGGCGGCGCGTCATCTGGAAGGAGTCCTTGTCGGACACGGCGACGATCTCGTCGGTCACGGTCGGGTCGTACGCAGTCGGCCAGAAGTCTTCGCCGACGCCCTCGACGAGGTAGGGCCGGCCGGAGCCGCCGGAGTACACGGAGCCCTCCGGGTCAGCGCCGATGATCTTGACCTTCCCGCCGCTGACCTCCTTGAGGTAGTTGCCGGTCCCGGAGATCGTGCCGCCGGTGCCGACGCCCGCGACGAAGTGGGTGATCTTCCCGTCCGTCTGGTCCCACAGCTCGGGGCCGGTGGTCTCGTAGTGCGAGCGCGGGTTGTTCGGGTTGGAGTACTGGTCGGGCTTCCAGGCGCCGGGCGTCTCGCGCACCAGCCGGTCGGAGACGTTGTAGTACGAGTCGGGGTGCTCGGGGTCGACGGCCGTGGGGCAGACGACGACCTCGGCGCCGTACGCACGGAGCACATTGATCTTGTCCGTGGACACCTTGTCCGGGCAGACGAAGATGCACTTGTAGCCCTTCTGCTGGGCCACGATCGCAAGGCCGACGCCGGTGTTGCCGCTGGTCGGCTCGACGATGGTGCCGCCGGGCTGCAGCGCTCCACTCTCCTCTGCCGCCTCGATCATGCGCAGGGCGATGCGGTCCTTCACCGACCCCCCGGGGTTGAAGTACTCGACCTTGGCCAGGACGGTCGCCTGGATGCCTGCGGTGACGCTGTTCAGCTTCAGCAGCGGGGTATTGCCGACGAGACTGATCATCGAGTGGTGGATGCGCACAATGTTCTCCGGGATCTCCGTAGTGATGCGGCCAGCGTAAGCGGAGCAGCGGGTGATTGGGCGACGGTCGCCACGGGGCAGTTAGCTGATGACCGAAGCAGAGCTACGAGGAGGTGGCTGGGACTGTGTCGAGGGCGAGGGTGGCACGGCGCATCGCGGCGGGCGCGGCCTACGGGGGCGGCAGCATCGGCCTGCTCGGAGCGGCTGCCGTGGGGCTGGTTCTGGCGGAGGTCCAGCTCGCGAAGCGCTCCGTGGGCGGGGGCACGGCCCCTCTACCACCGCGCGGTGACGGGCTGTACGGGCTGGCCTTCGGGCGCAGTGATCCACTGATCCTCGGCATCCTGGGGGACTCGACGGCGGCGGGCCAGGGCGTACGACGGGCGGGGCAGACGCCGGGGGCGCTGCTGGCGTCCGGTCTTGCGGCGGTGGCCGAGCGGGCGGTGGAGGTCCGCAACGTGGCGCTGCCGGGGGCGCAGTCGGACGATCTCGAGCGGCAGGTGACGCTGCTGCTGGCGGACCGGGCGCGGACGCCGGACGTGTGCGTGATCATGATCGGCGCGAATGACGTCACGCACCGGATGCCGCCCACGCAGTCCGTCCGCTTTCTGGCGTCCGCGGTGCGCAGGCTGCGTACGGCGGGTGCCGAGGTGGTGGTGGGCACGTGCCCGGATCTGGGCACGATCGAGCCGGTGTACCAGCCGCTGCGGTACCTGGCGCGGCGGGTCTCGCGGCAACTGGCGGCGGCGCAGACGATCGGAGTCGTCGAGCAGGGCGGGCGGACGGTGTCGCTGGGCGACATGCTCGGCCCGGAGTTCGCGGCGAACCCGCGGGAGATGTTCGGCGCGGACAACTACCACCCGTCGGCGGAGGGCTACGCGACGGCGGCGATGGCGATGCTGCCGACGCTCTGCGCGGTGCTCGGAGTCTGGCCGGAATCGGACCGCCTGGAGGCGGACCGCCACGAGGACATGCTCCCGGTGGCGAAGGCGGCCGCGACGGCGGCGAAGCAGGCGGGCACGGAGGTCACGGCCGCCAGGGCCCCCTGGGCCCTCCTGAAGCACCGCCGACGCCGCCGCCTCCCGACACCGTCCGCGACGCCCCCGGAACCGTCCCCTTCGCCCGCGTCGGAGGCGAGCCAGGCGTAAGGGGGCGCCGGGCGCCGTCCGGCGCGGGTTCTTGGGGGCCGTTGCGCGGCCGCGCCGGGCCCCCGCCGCGGCTCGCCCGCGAAACCCACAGGTTCTCCGCGGCAAAGCCGCAGGAGTATTGGGGTTGTGGGGCACCCAGCCCCACTGCCCCGAGCCGGCGCGAACCTGCCGCACGGGGTGCGGAGCCGTCAACCGCCACGCCCTCTCGCCGCGGGCTGCGCGAAGCTGCCGCACGGGTACCGGGGGCGCCGCCCCTGCGTTTCGTGCTCCGCGGCGCAGCCGCAGGAGTGCCGGGGCGTGGAGGCGTCAGCCCGGCGTCCTTCGCTCCGCGGCGGAGCCGCCGGAGAACCGGGGTGCGGGCCGTCAGCCCTCGCGTCTCCTCCCCCTCGGCTGCGCGAAACTGCGCACGGGTACTTGGGGCGCCGCCCCTGCGTTTCGTGCTTCCGCGGCGAAGCCGCTGGAGTGCCGGGGCGTGGAGGCGTCAGCCCCCGCAGACCCTTCCCCCCAGGGGTCCGGGGCGGAGCCCCGGTTTCGGGAAGGGGCGGGGTTGGGGATAAACCCCCGTCCACCAACTGAGCGCTCGCTTAGAAAAGAGGCCCGCATCACACACCCCGCCCCGTGACCACAGCCATACGTACCGGTAACTTCCCAGACAGCGCCCCCTACCCGCCCCCGCACACCCCTGGAGCCGTGATGCCCGAAGCCGTGATCGTCTCTGCCGCCCGCTCCCCCATCGGCCGGGCCTTCAAGGGCTCCCTGAAGGACGTGCGCGCCGACGACCTGACCGCCACCATCATTCAGACCGCCCTCGCCAAGGTCCCCGAGCTCGACCCCCGAGACATCGACGACCTGATGCTCGGCTGCGGTCTGCCCGGCGGTGAGCAGGGGCACAACCTCGGGCGGATCGTCGCCGTACAGATGGGGATGGACCATCTCCCCGGCTGTACGGTCACCCGTTACTGCTCCTCCTCCCTCCAGACCAGCCGCATGGCGCTGCACGCCATCAAGGCCGGCGAGGGCGACGTCTTCATCTCGGCCGGTGTCGAGATGGTGTCCCGCTTCGTGAAGGGCAACTCCGACAGCCTCCCGGACACGCACAACCCCCGCTTCGCCGAGGCCGAGGCCCGCACCGCCGCCGTCGCCGAGAACGGCGCCGCCGACTGGCACGACCCCCGCGAGGACGGCCTCGTCCCCGACGCGTACATCGCGATGGGCCAGACCGCAGAGAACCTGGCCCGCCTCAAGGGCGTGACCCGCCAGGACATGGACGAGTTCGGCGTACGGTCGCAGAACCTCGCCGAGGAAGCCCTCAAGAACGGCTTCTGGGAGCGCGAGATCACCCCCGTGACGACCCCGGACGGCACGGTCGTCTCCAAGGACGACGGCCCCCGCGCGGGCGTCACCCTGGAGTCCGTGCAGGGCCTGAAGCCGGTCTTCCGCCCCGACGGCTTCGTCACCGCCGGCAACTGCTGCCCGCTCAACGACGGCGCCGCCGCCCTCGTGATCATGTCCGACACCAAGGCGCGCGAGCTCGGCCTGACCCCGCTCGCCCGGATCGTCTCCACCGGCGTCTCCGGCCTCTCCCCCGAGATCATGGGTTACGGCCCGGTCGAGGCCTCGAAGCAGGCACTGAAGCGCGCCGGCCTCACGGCCGGCGACATCGACCTGGCCGAGATCAACGAGGCCTTCGCCGCCCAGGTTATCCCCTCCTACCGGGACCTCGGCCTGGACCTGGAGAAGGTCAACGTCAACGGTGGCGCCATCGCCGTCGGCCACCCCTTCGGCATGACCGGCGCGCGGATCACCGGCACGCTGATCAACGGCCTCCAGTTCCACGACAAGCAGTTCGGCCTGGAGACCATGTGTGTCGGCGGCGGCCAGGGCATGGCGATGGTCATCGAGCGCCTCAGCTGAGCCGTTTCGGCCCCGCGCGGAACTCAACTCGTGACTGAATCTCCCCCAGGATGTGACCTATCTCCTGGGGGAGAGCCATATACCCAGGTCAGAGCCGCTTTCACGTTAAACACGGGGCACAAAGTCCTGTCCAATTCGTGACGTAATGCACTGACAGGGGGAGCGGGCTCACCGCAAGCTGATGTAGGAAGTCGGGGGATCGATTGAAACCGGGAGTACGTCAGTGAGCGCCATGTCTATTGCCCTGCTGCTGGCCACGGCCGCCGCCACCGCCGTGGGCGCCGCTGCCCTGCACGCAGCCCACGGGCTCCGCAGGCAGGTCACGGCCCTGCGCAGCGAGCTGGCCACCGCGCACGGCACCGGCCGTATCGCCGCCGTACCGCAGGCCCGCCCCACCCCCGCCGCCGAGATACGCGCCGCCGTCGCCGAGGCGCTCGCCGAGGAGCGCGAGCGCGAGCTGGCCGAGGCGCGCGCCTTCTGGGCCGCGCAGGAGTCGCGCGACGCGGCGGACGCGCCGTCGCTGCTGGGCGGCCTGTCTGCGCCGGGCGACGAGCTGCCCCCGTTCTACGTCCCGCGCCAGGCCGACTTCGTGGGCCTCGAGGCGATGGACTTCGACGCGGTCGAGGCGCTCGACGACATGGCGGACCTGCCCGAGGTGACGGAGTTCGCCGAGGACTCCCCCGAGCTGGCAGCGGCCCGCCGCCGCCACCCCTCGCACCCGGACTTCGTCCCAGTCCAGACCCCGGTCGTCACCGACCACGAGCGCACGGTGGCCCGCCTGGAGGAGCTCGCCGAGACGCGTACGGAACTCGCGGACGTACGTCCCGGCCCGCTCGGCACGCTGGACGTGTACGTCTTCGCGGACGGTACGACGCTGTGTATGACCCCCGGCCACCGCGAGACCGCCGAGCGGCTCGCCGAGGCGCTGCGCGTGGGCGACACCCCCGTGCTCCTGGGCGGCTCCGGCGTCTCGGGCGCGTACGCCCTGACGTTCGCGTGCGGCGAGGAGAGCGTCTACATCCTCGCGGACCGCGTCATCGCCTCGCTGTAGCCCTTCCCCGCGCCCGCGGCGGCACCACCCCGCGGGCCCGGCCCCGGCCGCCTCGCTGCGGCCCGTAAGCGCCCCCGCGCACACCCGCCCCTGCCGGAGCAGCGGCCCCGCTACAGCCCCGCCCGGCCCGCCGCCTCGCGCACCAGATTCAGGGCCTCGTCAACCTCCGCCATGGAACCGGACGGGGCCATTCTCAATGCCTCGGACAAATCTCGGCCGGCCACCAGCAGCTGATCCGCAACCGCAAACAGGCCCGCGTCCGGCATGATCCTCGGCTCGCTCCCGGGCGCTTCGATGCGTTGTGCACGCAGTGCCAACTCCCTGGCCAGCGCCAGCCCTTCGGCCGCCGCACCGCGCTGCAGCCGGCTCTGCGGAGCGGCCCGCAACCGGTCGGCGAAGCGGTCCACGGCGGCCGTCAGCTCAGTCGTATCAAGCACTCCGCGACCCTATGCGCCAGCCCCGCACTGTTGCCAATACGCGAACCCTCAGGCACGGTGGCGTGAAGGAGCACACGCGCAACGCGTCCGGAGGCGCCGATGTCCCAAGTCTTCTCCGAAGAGACCCATCGAAATCTGCTCTCCCGAATCCCCCATTGCACCGGTCGTGAAATTACCGACTGGCTTCGCACGGTCGATGAAGGCCCGTCCCTCTTCCGCTTCGAGGAGAAGGTCAGCTGGCTCCGGAGCGAACACAATCTCGCATACGGACATGCCAAAGCGATCATCCATGAGTACGACCTGAGGCGCGCCGCGCGCAAACTGCTCTAGGTCTCGAGACGCCGAAGGGCCCGCCCGGCTCTCGCCGTACGGGCCCTTCGTCACGCCCGGCCGAACCAGGCAGAGGACGACTAGTCGTCGCCGCTGAAGATCGCGACCAGCCGCAGCATCTCCAGGTAGATCCAGACCAGCGACATCGTGATGCCGAAGGCAGCGAGCCACGACTCCTCACGCGGAGCGCCGTAGGCGATGCCGTCCTCGATCTGCTTGAAGTCCAGCGTCAGGAAGAAGCAGCCGATCAGGATCGCGAGGATGCCCACGATGGCGCCGAGCGGGCCGAAGCTGCGCAGACCGCCGTCGCCGGCGACGCCGAAGAGCACCAGCAGCAGGTTCACGGCCATGACGACGACGAAGGCGATCGCGATGGTCATGCCGATGCGGGCGTACCGGGCGGTGACCCGGATCCAGCGCGCCTTGTACATGAAGAGCGTCGCGCCGCTGACCGCCATGGTGCCGAGCACGGCCTGGAAGGGCGCACCCGACCAGACGCTGTTGTACATCTCGCTGATGACGCCGAGGAAGATGCCCTCGAACGCGGCGTAGCCGATGATCAGCGCGGGCGACGGCGTGCGCTTGAAGGACTGGACGATCGCGAGGACGAACGCCACCAGGGCGGCGCCGATGGCGAGCCCGTAGCTGGTGGACGAGACCGGCAGCACCGCCCAGGCGAGGATCGCGCCGACGGTGACGGTGCCCAGGGTGATGGCGGTGCGCGAGACGACGTCGTCCATCGTCATCGCGTTCGTACGCACGGGCGCCGGGGCGCCGTACTGCGTGTCCGCCGGAGCGTACGGGTTGGTGGCGTACGGGTTGCCCGCGCCCTGTGCGTAGGGGGTCGTTCCTACGGCGGGGCCCCCGGCCTGCGGCTGCTGCGCGTTGAACCCCGCGTAGCCGTTGTCGCGGCTGAACCCCCGTCGCGAGAAGACCGGGTTACTGCTCCTCATCTCACTCCTCCATGGCCACCGTGCGCGGCCTTGGAGCCAGAGTAATGGGCAAGCAAAAGGAACGCCCTAGTGCTCGGGGAGGATCTTTCCGCGATCGTGACCGGGATCAAGATCGATAACAGTGCCGCCCGGGCCGTCGGACCGGGCGGAGAAGTGCCCGGAGCCGGACTTGAACCGGCACGCCCCCGAGGGGCAGCGAGGTTTAAGCTCGCCGTGTCTGCATTCCACCATCCGGGCATGGCGTGCGGTCCGCGTTGGCACCCGAGCCTATCCGGGTAGATCGCCCGGCCAGCGAGCCCGTGGCCCGATGTTGTCTTATTTTATTGGCTCCTGAGGGTGCGTCAGTGCAGGTAACGGGGTATTCGTACCCGCCCTGCCCGGCCCGTGGCCGCCGTCTCACGTACACCGGATTGACGGAAAGTCGCCGCCCGTCCCCCTCATCGCTTCTCAGGGACACCGTCATCCCAAAGGAGGACGGTCGGACCCCGCGGTCCGACCCAAGTGGCCCCCGGGAACGGGCACCGGGACTGACGATCCGGCGCCGGGCGGCGGACAGGATGGGGTGGTCCCCACGGCACACCTCGACAGGAGCTCTCCTCGTGACCACCACTCCCATCGCTCACCGCGCCACCGCAGTGGCCGCCCGCGCCACGGATCTGTCCAAGGTGTACGGACAGGGCGAGACCCAGGTGGTCGCGCTGGACCGGGTGACCGTCGACTTCCGGCAGGCGCAGTTCACCGCGATCATGGGGCCGTCGGGCTCCGGCAAGTCCACGCTGATGCACTGCGTGGCCGGCCTCGACAGCTTCAGCTCCGGGTCCGTGCGGATCGGTGAGACCGAGCTCGGCTCGCTCAAGGACAAGCAGCTGACCCAGCTGCGCAGGGACAAGATCGGCTTCATCTTCCAGGCGTTCAACCTGCTGCCGACGCTCAGCGCGCTGGAGAACATCACGCTTCCGATGGACATCGCGGGCCGCAAGCCGAACAAGCAGTGGCTGGAGCAGGTCATCGGCATGGTGGGCCTGAGGGACCGGCTCAGCCACCGCCCCACCGAGCTCTCCGGCGGCCAGCAGCAGCGCGTCGCCGTCGCCCGCGCCCTCGCCTCCCAGCCGGAGATCATCTTCGGTGACGAGCCGACCGGAAACCTGGACTCGCGCTCGGGCGCCGAGGTCCTGGGCTTCCTGCGCAATTCGGTACGGGAGCTGGGGCAGACCGTCGTCATGGTCACCCACGACCCGGTGGCCGCCTCCTACGCCGACCGCGTGATCTTCCTGGCCGACGGCCGGATCGTCGACGAGATGCTCAGCCCCACCGCCGACGGTGTCCTCGACCGGATGAAGGCCTTCGACGCCAAGGGCCGGACCAGCTGAACGGCCGCTGCTCCGCTCCGTAGAACTCCGGCTCTCACCTCAGGACTGACACAGACATGTTCCGTACCGCCCTGCGCAATGTGCTCGCGCACAAAGCCAGGCTGCTGATGACCGTGCTCGCCGTGATGCTCGGCGTGGCCTTCGTCTCCGGCACCCTGGTCTTCACCGACACCCTCGGCAACGCCTACCGCAAGCAGTCGGCCAAGAGCTACGACAATGTCGCGGTCGCCGTCACGACGTACGCCGGTCAGAGCGACGGCAAGAAGGACCCCGGCATCAACACGAAGACCCTGGAGAAGATCCGGGGTCTGGACGGGGTCGCCAGTGCCACCGGGCGGGTCTCCGGCTTCGCCGGGGTCGCCGACCAGGACGGCAAGCTGATCGGCAACGGCTGGTCCAACACCGGCGCGAACTTCGCCCCCGGCAAGGACGGCAAGGACTCCGCGTACACCTTCACCGACGGTTCGGGGCCGGTGCAGGACTCCCAGATCGCCCTCGACGAGGACTCGGCCGCCAAGGGCAAGTACCGGGTCGGCGACACCGTACGGGTCGCCACCAACGGGCCGGCGAAGGAGTACACCCTCTCCGGTGTCTTCACCACCGAGGACGGCGCGGTCAACGCGGGCGGCAGCCTGGTCCTCTTCGACACCTCCGTCGCGCAGAAGCTCTATCTGCAGCCCGGCTACTTCAAGGACGTCACGATCGCCGCCGCGGCCGGGGCCTCCGACCAGAAGATCCTGGACGCGGTCACGCCGCTGCTGCCCAAGGACGCCACGGCGCAGACCGGCAAGCAGCTCGCCGACGACCAGGCCCGGCAGATCGAGGATGGCCTGTCCAACCTCAACACGATGCTCCTCGCCTTCGCGGCCATCGCCCTCTTCGTCGGCATCTTCCTGATCGCCAACACCTTCACCATGCTGGTCGCCCAGCGCACCAGGGAGCTGGCGCTGATGCGCGCCGTCGGTGCCTCGCGCCGGCAGGTCAAGCGCTCGGTGATGCTGGAGGCGCTGGTCGTCGGCGCGCTCGCCTCCGCGATCGGTTTCGTCCTCGGGATCGGGCTGGCGACCGGGCTGCGCTCGGCGATGACCTCATTCGGTGCGAAGGTGCCGGCCGGTCCGCTGGTCGTCTCGCCCACCGCGATCGTCGCCGCACTCGCGGTCGGCGTCCTGGTCACCGTGCTCGCCGCGTGGCTGCCCGCCCGCCGGGCCGCGAAGATCCCGCCGGTGGCTGCGATGGGCAGCGCGCATCTGCCCGCGACGACCAAGTCCCTGGTCGTACGCAACACCATCGGCAGTGTCATCACGCTGGCCGGCCTGGCGGCGATCTTCGCCGGTGCGGCGGCCGGCAAGAACCAGGGCCGGATGATGATCGGCGCCGGTGCGTTCCTGGCACTGATCGGCATCATCGTGCTGATCCCGCTGCTGTCCCGTCCGGTCATCGCGCTGGTGCGGCCGCTGCTGCACCGCCTCTTCGGGGTGTCCGGCAAGCTGGCCGGGCAGAACGCGCTCCGCAATCCGCGCCGTACCGGAGCGACTGCTTCGGCGCTGGCGATCGGCCTCACCCTGGTCACCGGTCTCACGGTCATCGGTGTCACGCTGGGCCAGGCCATCGACAAGATGACCACGGACAACATCCGCGCCGACTATCTGGTCACGATGGCGGGCGGCGGTGCCCTCGACAAGTCGGCGCTCACCGCGCTGGAGAAGGCGAAGGGTGTCGCCGCGGTCTCCCCGCAGCAGGCCACCTCGCTGGAGGTCAAGGGCGAGTGGCAGTCCGCGTCGGCGGTCACGCCCGGCGATGTGGAGAAGGTCTTCGACCTGAAGACTGTCTCGGGTTCCCTGGCCACGCTCGGCAAGGGCCAGATCGCGGTCGCGGAGGACACGGCGAAGTCGAATGGCTGGAAGGCCGGCGACGTGCTGCCGGTGAACTTCGGTGACGACCGCGACGGCGGCAAGGCGGCGACCAAGAACGTGACGGTCGGCGCGATCTACCAGGGCAATGAGTTCCTGTCGCCGGTGCTGGTGTCGACGCAGCTCGTCGCACCCTACGAGGCGAAGCCGTTCATCCCCGAGATCTGGGTGAAGACGGACGGCGGCGCGACCGGGGCGAACGAGCAGGCGCTGGTGGACGCGCTCGGCGACAACCCGGCGATGAGCGTCATGGACCAGCAGGACATCCGCAACAAGTTCGGCGGCATGATCAACACCATGCTGAACATCATGTACGGACTGCTGGCGATGGCCCTGATCATCGCGGTGCTCGGCGTCATCAACACGCTTGCGATGTCCGTCTTCGAGCGTCAGCAGGAGATCGGCATGCTGCGGGCGATCGGCCTGGACCGCCGCAAGGTCAAGCGCATGATCCGCCTGGAGGCGGTGGTGATCTCGGTCTTCGGTGCGGTGGTCGGCATCGGGCTCGGCTCCTTCCTGGCCTGGGCCCTGGGCGAGACCCTCAAGTCGGACATCCCCAACTACGCACTGGTCGTGCCGTGGGACCGGATCGGGATCTTCCTGCTGCTGGCCGGGGTGGTCGGGGTGCTGGCCGCGCTGTGGCCGGCCCGCAGCGCCGCGAAGCTGAACATGCTGACGGCGATCAAGACCGAGTAGCCGTACGGGAGTTGAGGGCCCCGCGACCTGGTGGTCGCGGGGCCCTTTCCGTTTTCCTCAGTGCCAGGTGCGCGGGCGCAGCGGCAGACCGGAGGCTCCGCTCTGCGGCGTCTTCACGGCGAGGATCTGGTTGACGCCGATCTTGTTGCGCTCGAAGGAGATGGCACATGCGGCCATGTAGAGCCGCCAGACACGGGCGCGTCCCGGCGAGCTGTGGCGCACGGCCTGGCGCCAGTTCGCCTCCAGGTTGGCGACCCAGCGGCGCAGGGTCAGGGCGTAGTGCTCGCGGATGGCCTCGACGTCGCGGACCTCGAATCCCGCTTCCTCAAGGGTGGCGACGGTTCGGCCGAGTGGCGCGAGCTCGCCGTCGGGGAAGACGTAACGGTCGATGAACTCGTCCACGTGGTAGGCGGATTCGTTCTTCTCCGGCGGGCGGGCGATCTGGTGGTTGAGGAGCCGCCCTCCCGGTTTGAGGAGCGAGAAGAGCTGTTCGGCGTACTCGTGGTAGCGCACCTGGCCGACGTGTTCGGCCATGCCGATGGAGGAAATGGCGTCGTACGGACCGTCCCTGACGTCACGGTAGTCCTGAACGCGGATCTCGATCCGGTCGGTGAGTCCCTCTCCGGCGATGCGCTTACGGGCGTAGGCGGCCTGCTCTCGGGAGAGGGTGACGCCGGTGACCTGGACGCCGTACTCACGGGCGGCGTGCATGGCCATCGAGCCCCAGCCGCAGCCGACGTCGAGGAGCCGGTCACCCTCCTTGAGGCCGAGCTTGCGGCAGACGAGGTCGAGCTTGGCGCGCTGGGCGTCCTCCAGGGAGCCGCCGTCCTCCCAGTAGGCACAGGAGTAGACCATGGACGGCCCGAGGACGAGCTCGTAGAAGGGGTTGCCCACGTCGTAGTGGTGGCTGATGGCCTTCTTGTCGCGGCGCTTGGTGTGCAACGGCCCGGCGCGCCTGCGGACTTCCTCGGCGGGCGGTGGCGGGGGCGGCAGCGCGCCGCCGATCTTCAGCAGGCCGCGGGCGGCGGCGCGCCGACGGGGGTCGCGCAGGGGATGCACGGCCTTGGTGCTGTCGTCGCCGCGCTCCCAGATGATCCCTGACAGCAGATCGAGGGCGGCGTACAGATCCCCTTCGACATCGATCTCCCCGGCCACCCACGCCCGGGCGAGCCCGAGCTCACCGGGCCGCCACAGCAGCCGGCGCAGGGCGCGACGGTGCCGGACGACGAGTACGGGAGCGCCTGGAGGCCCGGACTCACTACCGTCCCAGGCCCGGATACGGACCGGGAGCGGGGCCCCCAGCAACTCCTCGGCAAGAGTGGTCAGCCGCAGCGCGGCGTCGCCCATGGCGCACACCTCCGTGACGATGGATCCCAGAAATGCTCCTGCACCACGCCGCGGATGTGGCCGCGTGATGCACTCCTGAGAACAATCCGACCACCCTGCGTGCTTCCCGTGGATACGCAATGCCCAAGCAAATTACCTGCATCCCACATCTACCCGGCGCCCCCGGGTGGGGCCGCGCCCGCGCGCACGGCGCATGCGCGCGGCCGGGCCACGCCTGCGGCGCGAAGCTGCCGCGCCCGACGGGGGCGTGGGGGTACCTCGTACCCCCACTGGCCGAGGCCGGGCGGGTGTGAAAGCCCCGGGCACGGCGAAGGGGCCGCCCGCACCACGGATGGCGGGCGGCCCCTTCGTACAGAGGGTGCCGGGAGTTAGGAGGCCTTCGCCTTCTCCGGCGTCGGCGCGGAGGCCGACGGGGCCGGCTTGGCCGCCTCGTAGAACTCCTCGCGCGGCGTCTCCATCGCGCCCAGCGAAACCACCTCGCGCTTGAGGAACATCGCCAGCGTCCAGTCCGCGAAGACCCGGATCTTACGGTTCCACGTCGGCATCGCCATGCCGTGGTAGCCACGGTGCATGTACCACGCCAGACGGCCCTTGAGCTTGATCTTCACCTTGCCCATGACGATCATCGCGACGCCCTTGTGCAGGCCGAGACCGGCCACCGCACCCTTGTTGGCGTGGCTGTACTCCTTCTGCGGGAAGCCCCGCATGCCGGAGATGACGTTGTCGCCGAGGACCCTCGCCTGACGCAGCGCGTGCTGGGCGTTCGGCGGGCACCAGGCGTTCTCGACGCCGGCCTTGCGCGCCGCCATGTCCGGGACCTGCGCGTTGTCGCCCGCGGCCCAGATGTAGTCGGTGCCCTGGACCTGCAGCGTCGTCTGCGTGTCCACGTGGCCGCGCGGGCCGAGCGGCAGGCCGTAGCGGGCCAGCGCCGGGTTCGGCTTCACGCCGGCGGTCCACACGATGGTGTTGGAGTCGGCCTCCAGGCCGTTCTTCAGCACCACGTGGCCGTCCACGCAGGAGTCCATCGAGGTCGACAGGTAGATCTCGATGCCGCGGCCCTCGAGGTGCTCCTTGCCGTACTTGCCCAGCTTCGGGCCCACCTCGGGAAGGATCTTGTCGGCCGCGTCCACCAGGATGAAGCGCATGTCCTCGCGCTTGACGCTGGTGTAGTACTTGGCCGCGTCGCGCGCCAGGTCCTCCACCTCGCCTATGGTCTCCGCGCCGGCGAAGCCGCCGCCCACGAAGACGAAGGTCAGCGCCTTCCGGCGGACCTCCTCGTCCGTCGTCGAGTCGGCCTTGTCGAGCTGCTCGAGTACGTGGTTGCGCAGCCCGATGGCCTCCTCGATGCCCTTCATACCGATGCCCTGCTCGGCGAGGCCGGGGATCGGGAAGGTGCGGGAGACCGCGCCGAGCGCCACGACCAGGTAGTCGAAGGGCAGCTCGTACGCCTCGCCGACCAGCGGCGAGATCGTCGCGACCTTGCGGTCCTGATCGATGGTGGTGACTCGGCCGGTGAGCACCTCAGCCTTGGGCAGCACGCGTCGCAGCGGGACGACGACATGCCGAGGCGAGATGCTGCCGGCGGCAGCTTCGGGGAGGAAGGGCTGGTACGTCATGTACGAGCGCGGGTCCACGACCGTGACGGTCGCTTCTGCGTAACGCATCTTCTTCAGAATGCGCCGAGCTGCGTACAGGCCTACGTACCCACCGCCTACAACGAGGATCCTGGGACGCTCCGTGGTGCTCATGCCATCGAGTATCCACCCCCCCTGGAGGGGTCGCTCGTGAGCCCCTTCACAAGCACTGGACCCACCTCTGCTACACTGCGCGGCCCACGTGTTCGAGGTCATGGCACTGCGGTGGAACCACGGTGCAGTGGCGAACGTTGTTCACCCCTCGTGAGCTGGCCCCTAAGCCGCGACTCCCGGGTGGACCACCGCCCTCGTTTCACACCCCGGCAACACGCCCCGCACTGCCGGGAATCGGCGCGTCGAGGCGCATGGGACGGGCCGGAGGAGCCTTTCGACCCCTCCCAGGGCCCATCAGGGGCCATTTCCTTGTGAAGAACTTCACGAAGTTCCTCAGCGAGCGATCGACCAGGCGATCCCGTCCAGGATGTCGTGCTCGCTGACGACCACTTCCCGCGCCCCGATCCGCTCCATGATCGTGAGCAGTACGAGCGCTCCGGCACCGATGACGTCCACCCGTCCGGGGTGCATCACGGGGATCGCCGCGCGCTCGTCGTGGGTGGACTTCAGCAGCGATTCGGTGATCCCGCGGACCTGCTCGACGGAGATCACCGAGTGGTGGATCGCCTCCGACTCGTACGCGTCCAGACCGAGCGCGATCCCCGCCACCGTCGTCACCGAACCGGCCAGACCGACCAGCGTGCGGGTCTCGCGCAGCGGGACGGTCTCCTCCGCCAGGTCGAGCGCCGCCTCGATGTCCGCGCGGACGGCCGCGATCTCCTCGGGCGTCGCCGGGTCGCTCAGCGCGTGCCGCTCCGTCAGCCGTACGCAGCCGATGTCGACCGACCGGGCCGCGTGCACATGGTCGTCGCCGACCACGAACTCCGTCGAGCCGCCGCCGATGTCCACCACCAGCCGCTCCTCGTGCCCGGGCAGCCCCCCGGTCGCGCCGGTGAAGGAGAACTCCGCCTCCTGGTCACCGGTGATCACCTCGGGCTCCACGCCCAGGATGTCGAGCACTCCCCGTACGAAGTCGTCGCGGTTCGACGCGTCGCGCGATGCGGAGGTGGCCACGAAGCGCAGCTTCTCGGCACCGAACTCCTTGATCAGCGCGGCGTACTCGCGGCAGGCGGCGAAGGTACGCTCCAGCGCCTCGGGCGCGAGCCGGCCGGTCCTGTCGACGCCCTGACCGAGCCGGACGATGATCATCCGCCGGTCCAGGTCGACCAGTTCACCGGTCTCCCGGTCGACGTCGGCGATCAGCAGCCGGATGGAGTTCGTACCGCAGTCGATGGCGGCGACCCGGGTCACGTCTTGTCCCCTTCTTCTGCTTCCACCGATTCTTCTGCTTCCACCGAGCAGGGCGTCACGCACGGACCCTTGCGCCACCACTCCGGCAGCAGCGCGATCGCCTCGTCGCCCAGCGGATTGACCCCGGGCCCGGCCGCGAGCGAGTGCCCGACCAGCACGTGCAGGCACTTCACCCGGTAGGGCATGCCGCCCGCGCTCGGGAAGCCCTCCAGCACCTCGATCGCGTCACGGCGCGCGATGTAGTCCTGGTGCGCCGCGCCGTACGCGGCCGCCAGCTCCGGGTCGGTGGCGAGGCGCTCGGTCATCTCCTTCATCACGCCGTTCGCCTCCAGCGTGCCGATCGCCGACGCGGCCCGCGGGCAGGTCAGGTAGTACAGCGTCGGGAAGGGCGTGCCGTCGGGCAGCCGGGGCGCGGTCTCGACGACATCCGGCTGTCCGCACGGGCAGCGGTGGGCGATCGCGCGCAGCCCGCGCGGCGGGCGTCCGAGCTGCTCCTTGAACGCGGCGATGTCCGCGTCGGTGGGCTCGGTCGGTTCGGTGGTGGGAGGGGGCGTCTGCATGCCTGCGTCTGTCTTCTCGTTCGGTTCGTCCGGTTGCCGCGCTAGCGGCGGCGGTCGGCGTTGTCGACGCCGTCCCAGACGTTGGAGTACCAGGGGCGGTCGGCCGCCCCCTCTTCCATACGGCGCCGCTCGGCCGCCTCGGGGTCGATCATGGTGTATCCGATCTCGCCCGGGAGCACCAGGTGCAGATGCTCGCGGGCCAGCCGCTTGACGTAACTGTCGTCCTGGAGGCGCGCCTTCTCGTCCCGCAGCCGTTCCACCTTCTGCCGCGCGTCCGCCGTCCGGCGCTGCTCGTCGGCGATGTCGGCGCGCTGCGACACGTACTGGCGCATCGGATACGCGAGCGCGACGACCAGCGAGCAGACCACCAGCGCCAGGAAGGCCGCGCGTCCGGTCAGCCGGGAGCGGCGGGCCTGGCGGCGGCTCTGGGAACGGTAGACGCGAGCGGCGGTCTGCTCACCGAGCAGCCGAATCCTGGTCGCGGTGGAGAACCGATCGCGGTCCTTCCCGGCCATGTGCCGCCTCCCCATTACGTACGTACGTCCCCGGACACGGTACGGGACCGGGGCCGGGGACGTACGGACGACGGGCTGGTCAGCCCTTGAAGCGCGGGAACGCCGAGCGGCCCGCGTACACCGCGGCGTCGTCGAGGATCTCCTCGATACGCAGCAGCTGGTTGTACTTGGCGACGCGCTCGGAGCGGGCCGGGGCGCCGGTCTTGATCTGGCCGCAGTTGGTGGCGACGGCCAGGTCGGCGATGGTGACGTCCTCGGTCTCGCCGGAGCGGTGGGACATCATGCACTTGAAGCCGCTGCGCTGGGCGAGCTCCACGGCGTCCAGGGTCTCGGTCAGCGAACCGATCTGGTTGACCTTGACGAGCAGCGCGTTGGCCGCGCCGTCGTCGATGCCGCGGGCCAGGCGCTCGGGGTTGGTGACGAACAGGTCGTCGCCGACGATCTGGACCTTGGTGCCCAGCTTGTCGGTGAGGACCTTCCAGCCGGCCCAGTCGTCCTCGAACAGCGGGTCCTCGATGGAGACCAGCGGGTAGGAGGCGACGAGCTCCTCGTAGTACTCGGTCATCTCGGCGGCCGAGCGGGACTTGCCCTCGAACTCGTACGTGCCGTCCTTGTAGAACTCGGACGCGGCGACGTCGAGCGCGAGCGCGATGTCCTTGCCGGGGGCGTAACCGGCTTCCTTGATGGCCTCGAGGATCAGGTCCAGCGCGGCGCGGTTGGAGTCGAGGTTCGGCGCGAAGCCGCCCTCGTCGCCGAGACCGGTGGACAGGCCCTTGGTCTTCAGCACCTTCTTCAGCGTGTGGTAGACCTCGGCGCCCCAGCGCAGGGCCTCGGAGAAGGACTCCGCGCCGATCGGGGCGATCATGAACTCCTGGATGTCCACGTTGGAGTCGGCGTGCGAGCCGCCGTTCAGGATGTTCATCATCGGAACGGGCAGCAGGTGCGCGTTCGGGCCGCCCAGGTAACGGAAGAGCGGGAGGTCGGAGGCCTCGGACGCGGCGTGCGCCACGGCGAGCGAGACACCAAGGATGGCGTTGGCACCGAGCGAGGACTTGTCCGGGGTGGCGTCCAGGTCGAACATCGCCTGGTCGATCAGGCGCTGCTCGGTGGCGTCGTAGCCGACGAGCTCCGGGCCGATCTGCTCGATGACGGCGAGGACGGCCTTTTCGACGCCCTTGCCCTGGTAGCGGTTCTGGTCACCGTCGCGGAGCTCAAGAGCCTCGAACGCACCGGTGGAGGCGCCGGACGGAACAGCAGCACGGCCCGTGCTGCCGTCGTCGAGGCCAACCTCGACCTCGACCGTGGGGTTGCCTCGGGAGTCCAGGATTTCCCGGGCTACGACGACGTCGATGGACGGCACGAGCATCTCCTTCTGGGATGTGACGCTTGAAGTGCAGGGTCTCTTTGGCCTTGCGACATGAGCCTAACCGGCCCGGCGGCATCGGCCGCCCGATGCCCGCCCGCTGGGACGAAAAAGGGCATGAAGAGTCTCGGCGCGGGACAAACAGCGCGTGAACTACCTGGGGGTAACGGGAGAGGGCACGAGCCGAGGGGCCACGCACTGAGGGGTCACGCGCCGAGGGGCACAGACAGAACCCCGGCCCGGCGCGCACGGGGGGGAGGCGCTCCGGACCGGGGTGGCTGTGGGGGGACGGGGGTCCGCAGGGTTCGGTGGTCCGCCGGGTCCACCGGAGTCCTGGGGCTCCGGTCCTCGGGTCAGCTCAGGTGGAGCTGCTGGCCCGGGAAGATGACGTCAGCGTCGCTGATGATGTCCTTGTTCAGGTCGAACAGCTTCTTCCAGCCGCCCTTGACCTTCTTGGCCTCGGCGATCTTGGCGAGCGTGTCACCGGACTTGACCTTGTACTCGCCGTCGCCCTTCTTCACGGCCTTCTTCGGGGCGGCGGGGCGCTCGGAGCGCGTGGTGGGGGCCTCGGCGCGCTTCGGGGCGGGCTTGGCCGCCGGCTGCGCCTTCGGCGTGGTGGCGGAGCCGCCGTCGTACGCAGCGTTGGACAGGTTCACGCCGCAGTTCGGCCAGGCACCCTTGCCCTGGCCCGCAAGGACCTTCTCGCCGATGGCTATCTGCTGGGCCTTGGAGGCCTGGTCGGCCGTGGAGGCGTACGCCGTGCCGCCGTACGCGGCCCAGGTGGAAGCCGAGAACTGCAGGCCGCCGTAGAAGCCGTTGCCGGTGTTGATGGACCAGTTGCCGCCGGCCTCGCACTGCGCGACCTGGTCCCACTCGGAGGCGGTCGCGGCGGAGGCCGAGGTGGCACCCATCAGCGGCACGGCGACGGCGGCACCGGTGACACCGGCGAGCGCGACGATACGGGTGGCCTTGGACGGGCGGCGGTGCTTGGACTTGCTGGAAAACAGCATGAAGCTACTCCTCACCGACGCCTACGAGGTGAGCTGTCGGGTTCGGGCCAAGTGAGTTGCCCGGTCGCACGTCCTTGCACGCGACTTCACCCCAAGCCAGTCGTCCGCCGTCGATCTCTCAACGGCCTGGGCCGGCGCTTACCTTGGGTCCCCCGCTCCTGCCTTCGGCGCTCTGCGCGACGACTACTCCCCCCGACCGCCGGCAGGATTCGGCGTTGCGGTCAGTGGTGCCCGCGGTGGCGAGCGGTTCAGACCGTAGACACAGCTCTCCCCGATGTTCAAAGACGAACATCGGGGAGAAATCGCCCATTCTGCCGAGTGGGACATATACGTTTCCGCAGGTGACGGGCGGAATGGGCGATTCCGCCGGGGCAGATGCGTCAGTTGGGACAAAGAGACCCTTGTCTCACTTACTCAGACTCGGACATACGGGTGTGAACTGCCCTTACTTCAGGCCCAGATCGAGGCTCTGGCCAGGAAGGATGAGGTCGGGGTCGTCGCCGACGGTCTCGCGGTTCTTCTCGTAGAGCGCGGTCCAGCCGCCGGTGAGCTTCTCCTTGCCGACGATCGCGGAGAGGCTGTCGCCGGGCAGGACGGTGTACTCGCCCGGCGCGGCGTCCGATGCATCACCCTTGTCCGCTTCGTCACGTGTCGGACCATCACCTCGTGAGGCGTGACGCCCCGCTTCGCGATAATTGTCCGTATTGCCCGGCCCGGTCTCCTCCGGAGCGGGCTCGCCGCGGTGCTTGCCGCCGGTGCTGTCGGCATCCGCGTCCGCGCTCTTCGCCGCGTCGGGCGTCGCCGTCGGGTCCGCGGACGGCTTGGCGGAGGTGGAGGGCGTGGTCGAGGGCTCTGCGGGTGCGGCGGGGGTGCTCGGCGCGGGCAGGGGCGCAGTGCCCGGGTCGACGCCGGTGGCGACGCCGTCGTTCTTCAGCCCGGCGATCGCCGCGCAGCCGGGCCACGCCTCGGGGCCCTGAACGTCGAGGATCTTCTCGGCGACCGCGATCTGCTGCGAGCGGCTGGCGAGGTCGGCGGTGGGCGCGTACGCCGCACCACCGAAGGCCTGCCAGGTTTCCTGCGATATCTGGAGTCCGCCGTAGTACCCGTTGTCGATGTCGGTGCTCCACACGCCGCCGCTCTCGCACTCGGCGACGCGGTCCCACATGGAGGCGTCGGCGGCGGATGCCGCTCCGGCCCCGAGAAGGGGGATCGCGATGGCGGATCCCGTCACCCCTGCCGCGACAACAATGGCCGGAGCCTGACGGGGTCGGCGGTGTCGACCATTGCCGGAAAGCATGCGGTTGCCTTTCGCGTGACTGCTGAGACGGCAGTGAAAGTAGCCGCATTCGAACGGAAGTCACAAGTCGATGCAGCGCAGATCACGTGAAAGTCACAGACTTGACAGCACGTCAGATCTGTCGGGCAGTGAACTCAACGGGCAGAGTGCGCAATCCGCGCATAATCAGGCCCCCGCGCCAGCGCAAATCGGCCGGATCGCCCGCAAGCCGCAAGTCCGGCATTCTCCTGAGCAGCGTGGCGAGCGCGATCTGCCCCTCCAGCCGGGCGAGCGGAGCACCGAGGCAGTAGTGGATGCCGTGCCCGTACCCGAGATGCTGGTTGTCCCGCCGGGAGAGATCGAGGGTGTCCGGCTCGGCGAAGCGCTCGGGATCCCGGTCGGCGGCCGCGAGTACGACGAGTACGGGATCGCCCGCCGCGATCTCCTGCCCGCCGATGGACAGCGGCTCGGTGGCGAACCGCCAGGTCGCGAGCTCAACTGGCCCGTCGTAGCGCAGCAGTTCCTCGACCGCCGTCGCGAGGAAGTCGTTCTCCAGGAGCCCGGTCTCCCCCGCGGCCAGCGAGTGCTGCAGGCGCTCGCGCTGTTCGGGATTCCGAAGCAGGGCATAGACCCCGTTACCGATCAAGTTGACGGTGGTTTCAAAACCCGCGAAAAGCAGGATGAAGGCCATCGCCGCTGCCTCGTTCTCGGTGAGGTGCTCGCCGTGGTCGGACGCCCTGATGAGTCCCGAGATGAGGTCGTCGCCGGGTTCTTCCCTTTTACGGTGGATGAGTTCGGCGAGATAGCTGCGCATCTTCTTCACAGAGCGGGCGACTCCGCCACGCGGTCCTCCGCCGTGCCGGATCATCATCCCGGCCCAGTCCCGGAAGTCGTCCTGGTCCTCGCGCGGGACGCCCAGCATGTCGCAGATGGCATAGATGGGCAGCGGGAAGGCGAACTCGTGAATCAGGTCCGCCTCCCCTCTCTCAATGAAGCCGTCAATGAGCCGGTCGGTCAACTCCTGTACGCGCGGAGCGAATTCGGCTACGCGGCGCGGAGTGAACGCCTTCGACACCAGCCGCCGCAGCCGGGTGTGGTCCGGCGGATCGATGTTCAGCAGATGCGTCATCAGCTCGGCCTTGCGCTCGCCGGGAATGCCCGTCTTCCCCTTGGCGTGCGCAGGCTCGTCATGGTGCGCGGGATTCTTCGACAGCCGCTGGTCGGCGAGGGCCTGCTTGGCGTCGCCGTACCGCGTCACCAGCCATGCCTCGACCCCGCTGGGGAGCCGGGTGCGGTGCACGGGTGCGTGCTCGCGCAGCCAGGCGTAGGCGGGATACGGATCGGTGGCGAACTCCCAGGTGAAGAGTTCGGGCTGCGTACTCACACCTGGCTCTCGACGGCACGGATCGCGTCCCGGTAGGCGCGGGCGGCGGCCCGCAGCGCGGCCTCCGGGTCGGCGCCCTCGGCCTCCGCGCGGGTGGCGAGTGCGAGCAGTTCGTAGCCGATGCCCTCACCGGCGGGCAGCGGCACATCGAGGCCGGCGGTACGGACCCGGCCCGCGAGCTTCGCGGCCAGGGCCAGGCCGGGCTGGCCCAGCGGTACGCCGTCCGTCACCGAGTCGCGCTGCTTCTCGATCGCCTTCGTACGCAGCCAGTGCGCCTTCACGTCCTCCGGAGTCTCGGCACGCTCGTCGCCGAAGACATGGGGGTGGCGGTGGATCAGCTTCTCGACGATCGTCGCCGCCACATCGTCGATGGAGAAGGGCTCGGCGCCGTCCTCCTCGCGGCCTTCCTGCGCGATGCGCGCGTGGAAGACGACCTGGAGGAGTACGTCACCGAGCTCCTCGCGCAGCTCGTCGCGGTCGCCGTCCTCGATCGCCTCGACGAGCTCGTACGCCTCCTCGATGCCGTACTTGGCGAGGCCCTTGTGGGTCTGCTGCGAGGACCACGGGCATTCGAGCCTGATCCGGTCCATGACCTGGACGAGGTCGAGCAGGCGGGCGCCGGGCAGGTCGTAGGAGCCGGGGAGCAGCTCCAGATCCGGCATCTGCACCCGCCCGGACCCGGCGAGCCGGGCCAGCCCGTCGGTCAGGGCCTGGTCGCCCTCACCGGACGGCAGGACCACGACGGTCCGGCCGCCGGCGCAAGCGTCGACCAGCTCCTGGGCGGTGGGCGCGGTGATCTCGACCCCGACGCCCGCCTCGCGCAGATACGGCAGCTGCGGGTGTCCCTCGTCGGCGCACAGCACCTGGTCCGCGGCGTGCAGCGTCTGCCACGCGGGCCAGGACAGCAGCCCGGGCGAGACGCGGTGGCTGGCGGTGAGCAGGACGATACGGCCGGGAGCGACGGGTGCTTCTGTGGTCACCCGTCGAACCTACCTCCCCCTACGCACCGGCCTCGACGGCCTCCGGCTGCTTGGTGACCTGGGTGATCCAGGGGGCCTTGTAGTTGCCGAGCTCCAGCTTCTGGTTGTCCCAGGTGCCGAAGCGGGGGTTCACATCGATGTGCAGCGACTTCGCGGCGGCCGTGAAGGCCTGGTTCAGCTTCTGCTGGCCCTCGGGGGTGTTGGTCGCGCCGAGGGCCGTGGCGAGCTTGCTGACCAGGATGTCGCGGCGTACGACATCGTCGAGCTGGTCGGGAGCGACGCCGCGCTGCTGCAGATACATGGTGGCGAGCTGCTCCTCGCCCCCGGACTGCAGCACGAGCTGGGCCCGCGCGTCCTGGATCTCCTTGCGGCTGACCGTGACCCCGGCGTCGCCGGCGGCGCGCTGGACGACCTCGTCGACGATGAGGTCGTACAGCTTGGCCCGGCTGAGCTGACCGCTGTCCTTGATGAGCTGCGCGGCTTGCGGCGAACGCTGCTGGGCGGCGCGCACGTCCTTCACCTTCGCCTGAACGGTAGCCACCTCGATCCGCTCCCCACCGACGACGGCGGCGGCCCCTGGGTGAGAATCATTGCCGCAGGCGGCGAGGAGGGGCGCGGCGATCAGAAGCGCGGCGGAGACGGTGAGCGCGGTGCGACGGCGGCGGTGCAAAGGAGCCTCCCGGCGTGATTGTGCTTCGGTGCACAAGACCCTGCGGTGATCGATGGTAGGCAGTCCCAGGGGTCTGGGCCACTGATTCGACCAACGATTCGCCCGCAGCTGCGGATGCGTGCGGCCCCCGTCAGCCGGCCGACTGCACCGGGACGCCCTCCCGCTCCCGCTGAGCCGGTTCCGGCCGCAGCATGATCATCCGGGAGACGACGAAGGTGATGGGGATCGCGGACGCCTGCGCGATCAGCGGGGCATAGCGGCTGCCGAAGTGCATCACGTCGACCAGCAGATAGACGCCACACGTGGTGACGACGAAGTTCGCGGCGTTGGTGAGCGGGAAGAGCACGAACTTCCGCCAGGTCGGCCGGGTCCTGTACGTGAAGTACGAGGTGAGGAAGAAGGAGCCGACCATGCTGAGCGCAAAGGCGACGACATGGGCCGCGACATACGGCAGCCAGGTCAGCAGGGCCAGGTACAGGCCGTAGTACGTCCCGGTGTTCACCACACCCACCAGGGCGAATCTGACCATCTGGACCTGGACTGTCATCGTCTTACAAGCTCCCCCGTGCGTGTACGCCGCTCTCCTTCCTGCTGATGCGGAAGGCCGGCGTTGGTGGCCTTCACCAGGAAGTGCGGTCGCCGCTTCACCTCGTAGTAGATACGGCCGACGTACTCGCCGACCACCCCCAGCATCAGCATCTGTACGCCGGCGAGTGCGGTGACCGCCACGAGAAGGGTGACATACCCGGGGGTGTCCACGCCGTTCACCAGGGCGACACCGACGATCCAGGCGGCATACGCCATGGCGAGAGTGACCAGGAGAAGGCCGAGATAGACGGCGGCCCGCAGCGGTTTGTTGTTGAAGGAGAGTAGCCCGTCGAGTCCGTAGTTGAGCAGTTTGCCGAAACTCCACTTGGAGCGGCCCTGCTCGCGTACCGCATTCTCGTACTCGAAGGTCGTGGTGCGGAATCCGACCCAGGCGAAGAGGCCCTTGGAGAAGCGGTTGTACTCGGTGAGTTCGAGGATCGCATCCACGGTACGGCGCGACAGCAGCCGGAAATCACCCACGCCGTCGACGAGTTCCACGTCGACAAGGCGGTTGATCAGCCAGTAGTAGGCGCGGGCCGTGATGGTGCGGGTGACCCGGTCGCCCTTGCGGGTGCGCCGGGCGATGACCTGGTCGAAGCCCTCGTCATGGAGCTGCAGCATGCGCCGGACCAGCTCCGGCGGGTGCTGGAGGTCGGCGTCCATGATGACCACGGCATCGCCCTCGGCATGCTGGAGGCCGGCCAGCATGGCCGCCTCCTTGCCGAAGTTGCGGCTGAAGGACACATAGCGGGTACGAGGGTCGGCCTCGGCGATCTCCTCGAGGAGAGGGAGCGTCCGGTCCTGGCTTCCGTCATCCACATAGACCAGCTCGAATTCCTGCCCGAGCAGGGAGAGTTCCGCGGTCACGTGTTCATGGAAGCGGCCGATGATCTCCTCTTCGTTGAAGCACGGAACGACTATCGAGATCAGCACGGAAGAAACAACATACCCCCCGAATGTCGGAGGTGGATTCCTCACGTGACGCGTAGGCGACCATCCAGTGAACTGGGCTTCCCGCGGGATGTTTTCACGATCGGCGCTGGCATATTCGAGGAATCATGTCGACTCTGCAATCCGTGCGAGGCCGCGCCGCCGCCCTCGCCTCGCTGATCACCGTGACAGCCGTGTGCGCCGGCGACGCCGTCGCCCGCAGTTTTCCCTTCGGACCGCATACCCGCAGCGTGAACGACCTCGGCAATCAGTTTGTGCCGTTTCATGCGCATCTGTGGGATCTGCTGCACGGCCGGGCCGACGGCGGGCTGCTGCTGAACTGGCAGTCCGGATACGGCACCAGCTTTCTGCCCGACCTCGGGACCTATCTGACCAGCCCGTACTCGATGCTGGTCGGGCTCTTCCCGCGGGACGAGATCGACCTCGCCGTCTATGTGGTCACGCTGCTCAAGATGGCGACGGCGGGCGCGGCCATGACCTGGCTGCTGATGTCGCTGCGCGGGGGCGAGGGCGGGGGCGAGAACGAGGGCCGGGGCGGGCGCTGGTGGATGGCGGGGGTGCTCGGCGGCTCGTACGCACTGTGCGGCTGGTCTGTCGTCGAGGCCTCGTACAACCCGATGTGGATGGACGGTCTGGTCGCCTTCCCGCTGCTCTGCCTGGTCGGCGAATGGGCGCGCACCGCACGGCGGCCGGTCCTCGGTCCTCTGGTCGTCGCGGTGGCATGGATCGCCAACTTCTACACCGCCTACATGGCGACCATCGGGGCGGCGCTCGTGCTCGTGGTGCGCCTCGCCCTGGAGGAGACCGATCTGCGGCACCGGACGCGGGCCCTGCTGCGGGCCATGTGGACCGTGCTGCTCGGGATCGCCCTGTCCACACCCGTCCTGATCCCCGTCTTCCTCGGCTCCAAGCACGCCTACCCGGGGTGGACGAAGGAGTTCGCGCCCGCGGGCTGGGCCGATGTGTTCGCCCGCACCCTGCCCGCGACGTACAGCTTCTTCACCCCGGCGGTCTTCCTGGGCGGCGGGGCGCTGCTGCTGGCCTGCACGCTCGCCTTCAACGGCGCTGTGCCGCGGCGCGAGCGGTGGCTGTGGACCGGGCTTGCTGCGGCGACGCTGGTGTCCTTGCAGTGGGCGCCCACCCATCTGGTGTGGCATGTCTTCGCCACACCCAACGGCAGCCCGTACCGCCAGACCTTCGTCTTCGCCGGGATATTGGTGATCGCCGCGTGGACCGGCCTCTCGTACGCCTGGCCGGGGCGGCGCGCCCTGCTCGGCGGCGGCGCCGTGGTGGCCGCGATCGCCCTTGCCGCCTCCACCAGTGATCTGGTCACCGGCTGGACCTTCCCCCTCTTCGCGGCCGGGATCGCGGCGGTGCTCGCCGGTCTGGTGCTGGCCGGGCGCGGAAAGTACGCCGCGCCGGCGGCGCTGCTGCTCAGTGGCGCGCTGGTCGGACAGGCCGCCGCGACAACGGCCTACGCCGACCGGCAGCGGCTCGGCAGACTGGACGACTATCCGGCCTGGGGCGAGCCGCACAGCGAGCGCGCGGCGGCCGTGGCGAAGGCCGACGGCTGGCCGGACTACCGCACCGATGTGGGCCGTGACCAGATCACCGGCAACGATCCGATCCTGCTCGGCGGACAGGGCGGCGGGTACTACAGCAGCCACACCCCCGATGTGTTCACACGGACGATGGCCGCGCTCGGCGCGGGCTGGACGTCCAACGGCCGCAGTGTGCAGTCCCTCGACAATCCGGTCACCGACGCGATCTTCTCCGTCGGCGCACGGGTACGCACCAGGAAGGGGCAGCAGCCGGAGGTGACGCGGGCGGCGACGCCGCCGCTGGTGACCGTGCGGCCTTCGGGCCCCGAGCCCCGGTACGGCTGGAACCCCTTCCGCAACCAGGAGAAGCTGCTCGGCTCGCAGGTCTACGGCTCCCCCGTGAACGGCTCCTGCCCGGTCGGCGGCGAGGTCTTCCTCTGGGCGCCGAACTACACCGGCAAGGCCAGGCTCGGCGACTCGGCGTGGGTGACGCTGCGCGGCGGACAGCCCAAGCGGCGTGCCGCACTCACCTCGCTCGGCACCGTGAACTCGCCCGGCGAGAAGGTCGGTTACAGCAAGGACCCCCGACGCACCACCCTCGGCTGTCTGAACCGGGCGAAGCTCACCGCCGCCGTGGAGAGGCTGAAGACGACGGGCGCGGTGTCGCTCAAGGTCACCGACAACGGTGTACGGGCCGAACTGCCGCCCGGCACCAAGGGGACGGCGGTGCTCGCCGCGCCCCGTATCGCGGGCTGGAGCTGCGACGGCAAACCGGCCGACTCCTACCTCGGGCTCGTCGCCGTGGAGCTGGACGGCACATCGACGGCGGTGGACTGCTCCTTCCGCCCGCCCGGACTGAAGGCCGGGGCGGCGATCGGAGCGGCTGGACTGCTGACGCTCGTCGTGATCGCCCTGCTGCCCGGGATCCGGAGGCGGGCGCGCGGTACGCGGCATTCCGTCGCGACCGCTTCATAGGACCGCCGCCGCGGAGTCATCAGGACTTCACTTGCAAAGCATCCAGCCTTGGCCCGCGCGGCGGCCCTCCGGCGTAGCGTCCCCGCATGCCCCCTCTCCTTCGCAACCGGCTGGCGAAGCGCGTCCTGAGCCCAGCCCTCACCTTGATCGACCGGCGCATCGAGCAGCAGGTGAAACGTGCGACGCAGGCCCTGCAGACCGATGTGGACGCTCTGACCGCGAAAGTGACCGCCCTGCAAAATCCGCAGTACGGACTCGGCCTGCTCGTCGACGGAACGGGGCGAAGTGGCCACCGGATGCCCACCGTCGCCCAGATCGACACCCTCGCGCGTCAGATTCAGGGTGTGACGGACGGCAGTGAGCACGCTCTTCGCAATGTGACCGTCGCCTATCGCACGGTGATTGCCCTGGAGTCACTCGGCGTGGGCAGGCTGGCCGGGTCCACCTCCAATGTCTGCGGAAAGCTCGCCACGGTGCCCCTGCTCTCCCCGCCGAACGGAAATGTCCTCGAAATCGGCACGCTGTACGGGATGTTCGCCGCGGGACTGCTGCGGATGCTGCACCGGTCCGGGACCGAACCGCATCTGACCATCGTCGATCCGCTGGCGGGCGCGCAGCTCCAGCCCGGCACCGTCACCCAGCACGTCGATCCCACCGGCACACCGGTGCGCGAGGACGTCGTACGGGCCAACCTGGCGCTCGGCGGCGTCGGTTCGGTGATCGACGCGCGAATCCAGCAGGGCTTCTCGGGTGATCCGGACGTGCGGGCCGCCGTCTCCGATCGGGAGTACGGCGTCATCGTCGTGGACGGCGATCACTCCATGGACGGGGTGCGGGCCGATCTCGAATGGGTCGAGCAGATCGTGGCCCCGGGCGGGATCGTGGTCCTCGACGACTACGGAGACAAGGCATGGCCCGGGGTCCAGGACGCCCTGGACAAGCATCTGGCGGGCGGGACTTCGCGGCTGAGCCTGCTGGGGCGGGTGTCCACCTCGGCGTATCTGCGCGCGAGCTGACCGCCGGGCGTCCCCCCGCGGTCACCCGCTGTGGAACTGCCGCTGCCGGTCGAGGGCACGACGCAGCTCGACCGGCAGCGCGTGGTACGGCCCGTACACACGCTCCGTGTCGTAGAGCAGACTCTGCAGCTGCTGGTGGGCCGCCGTGTGGTCGCCCACCGCGAGCAGCAGATTCCCGATGCGATGGCGCACGTCGAAGGCTCGGGCCGCATCGGCGCCGCCCGACTGCTGGTTCTCGTAGTACGGCAGGACGGCGCGGTACTCCGTGAGCGCCGCGGCCGCCTCGCCCAGCTGCTCCAGGCACTGCGCCGCGTCGTAGCGGAACTGCAGCGTCTGCGGATCGGCCGGGCCCGCCTCGGCGGCCCGGTCGTCGGCGAGGCGGCGCAGCTCCGGCAGCGCACGGCGGTACTGGCCGTCGTCCATCAGCGTCGTGGCGTACTGCTTGCGCAGGATCCGTACGACCGGGGAGTGCTCGCCATGCTCGGCGGCGGCCGCCGGGAGGATCCCGCCGAGGATGTCGACGGCCCGCGTGATGCTGCCCTCGCCGAGCAGCCGTTTGACCTCGTCGACGGCGGCGGCAACATCGGGCCGGGGCGCGGACGGTGCGGGTGGCGCGACCGGCGGCGGGGGCGCGACGCGGTCGGGCCACGGGGCGTGCGGCCGGAGGAACGGGCGGGTCGGATCGAGCGGGCCCCCGGGCGTGCCCCGGCCAGGCAGCAGCGGCACCAGCGCCTCGTACACCTCGTGCGCGCCGGCCGGCCGGTGCTGCGGGTCCTTGGCGAGCAGCCGTAGCACGAGCGCTTCGAGCGGCTCGGGTATCTCGGGGCGCAGCCGGCGGACCGGGAGCGGCGGCTCGTAGAGATGTCGGTGCAGCACGCCGAGGGCGGTGGAGCCCGCGAACGGCACGTTCCCGCTGAGGAGTTCGTGGAGCAGCACACCGAGGGCGTAGAGATCGGTGTACGGACCGACCGCGCCGCCCATCGCCTGCTCGGGGGCCATATAGGCGGGACTCCCGATGGGCGATCCTGTGTGGGTCAGGCGCGTGGTGTCCATGTCTATGACGGAGGCGACACCGAGGTCGAGGACGGTGACCGTGCCGTCTGGCTTCACCATCACATTGCGCGGCTTGAGGTCGCGGTGGACGATCGGCACGGCGTGCACGGCGGCGAGCACCGCGCACAGCTGCGCGGCGACCGAGACGGCCCACTGCCAGGGGTACGGCTCGTGCTCCGCGAGATGGTCGGCGAGGTCGGCGCCCTCGACGTATTGCATGACGAGAAAGAGGTCGTCCTCGTCGCTTCCCGCGTCATGGACGGTGACCAGGCCGGGGTGCGAGACCTGGGCGGTGACCCGGCACTCGCGCACGAACCGGCGGCGCATCTCGTCGGCGGCGGTGGGGGCGGCCATCCGGTCGGGGCGCAGCAGTTTGACGGCGACGCGGCGGTCGAGGCGGGCGTCGTATCCCGTCCAGACCTGGCCCATCCCGCCCTGGCCGATCACCGTGGACAGTTCGTACCGCCCGGCGATGACGCGTCCGTTCACTTGCCTTCTTCTTTGCGGAGGAGATTGCTGAGCTCGTCGAGCTCGGCGCGGACCTGGTCGATGCGGGGCCGCGCGGGCTGCGGCTGCGGCTGCGGCTGCGGTACGGGCGTCGGCTGCTGGTGGGCCTGCACCGGTGGCGGGTAGCCGTAGCCATAGCCGGCCACGGGCCCGGACGGCGGCGTCATGCTCGGGGCAGCGAGCTGCTCGTAGTGCCGGATTTCGGCGTACAGGTAGTAGGTGAGCGCGCCGACGACGGTGCCGAGAATCCACAGCAGCATCGTGATGGCGGTCGCGTCGGACAGCTCCTGGTTCTCGTCGTCCGGCACCGCCACCCCCACGTACACGACGAAACCGATGTTGAGCACGAGCACGGCGCAGAACAGGCCCCAGTGCAGCGCCCTGCGGGTCACGATCGCGAGACGCAGCATCGGGATCCAGGCAAGGAGGCCACAGCTCAGGACCGTGAGCACCGCGAAGACCATGCGCAGTGTGACCAGCGTCCCGGTGGTGGGACGGTCCGGCTGCGCCGGACCGAAGCCGTGGCCGTGCATTCCTGCTCCTGACAAGTACGTACGAGGTCGGACGGGATCGCACTAGGGAGAACGGGGAGTTGAGCGTGTCGAGCGTATACACCGACAAGGACAGTGGTCCCCGGGTTGTGCGGAACCGTTGTTGAACTGGTCACGCCGCCCGGCCGGGCGCCGTGCTCACGCGCTGACCGTTCCGTCCGTCAGGCCGTCGTACAGCCCCTGCACCAGCTGCTCGCCGAGCCGGCCCGCGAGGCGCAGCGCCTCCTCGAACTCCGCGAGTGCCCGGAAGTGCGCCCCGTACCGCTGCTGATCGGCCAGCGGCAGACGCGGCAGCTGAAGGCGGCGCACGTCGAGGCGGGTCGCGGTCGAGGCGTAGCTGCTGGCCTGGCGCTGGTTGGCGCTGCCCCGGAGGAAGCCCGCGAGGAACCAGGGGTCGAGGGTGGCCGGGTCCGGGCGCAGCAGCTGGAGGTTGCGGCCGAGTGCCGCGCCCGACGTGGCCTCGTCGATCACGCGCACGACCGTGCCGCCGCCGAGCACGGGTACGACGACGTCACCGGTCTCGACCCGCACGGGCTCCTCGTCCGGGCCGTCCGGGAGGCCGCCCGACGGCGGCTTTCCCGCGAGGACGTCGTTCTCGGTGAGGACGGCGACGGAGGCGCCCCCGGGTGCGGTGCCCGAGCCCCCCGCGTGCAGGGCGAGGACCCCGGCGCGGGCGAGTTCCCCCACGGTGGTGGTGGGCCAGTGGACCGGACCGGCGGCCGGGGCCTCCCCGACGGGCGGCGGGGTGAGCTCGCCGGTGCGCCGGAGGGTCTCCGTCAACCGCTCGCGTACGGCGCCCAGTTCGGCGGTTCCGCCACCCGCGGCCGGGGGCGGCAGATGGCGGGCCGGCGTCAGGTCCACGTCGTCGTCGAGGAGTTCGATGACCGGGACGGCACGGCTCACCCCGGGGTTCTCCTCGACGGAACCCTGGCGGTCGAAGGGCAGCCACGCCTCGATCGCCGCGGTGTGGATGGCCTGCCAGTCGAACCTGTCGCGTCCTGCCGCGGCCTGGCCGGCCGTGGTCTGCTCGGCCGAGGCGGTGTCGACGAGGAGCAGTTCGGGCGATGGCCTGTCGGTGGCGCCCGGGCGGCGCAGCACCCACAGGTGGAGCGGGATGCCGTACGGCGGCGCGGCCCCGGCGGGCAGCGCGACGACGGCACGCAGTGCGCCACGGCGCAGCAGCCCGGCGCGGATACGGCGGCCGGATCGGCGGGAAGCGGCCGCGGGCGGCATCAGCAGGACGGCAGTCCCGCCGGGGCGCAGCCGGGCCAGCGCGTGCTGGACCCAGGCCAGTTCGGACTCGGTGCGGGCCGGGAAGCCGTACTCCCAGCGCGGGTCGTAGGCGAGTTCTTCGTGGCCCCAGTTGCGTTCGTTGAACGGCGGATGGCACAGCACCGCGTCGGCGGTGAGCTCCGGGTACGCGTCGGCGCGCAGCGCGTCGCCGCCGGCAGCCCGCACGTCGGCGTCGGTGTGCAGGGCCAGCCGGAGCGCGGTCAGCCCGGCCAGGTCGGGGTCGGCCTCCTGCGCATACAGCGCGGCCGGACGGTCGACGGCACGCAGCAGGGTGCCGGTGCCGGACGCGGGGTCGAGTACGGTGCCGGCCGGTCCGGCGAGGGCCGCCATCAGCGCGGCGGGCCCGGGCGGCGTGAGCGTGTACTGGCGCGGGTTGGCGTCGAGGTGACGGCCCAGCAGGAACTCGAACGCCTGACGGGCACCGGTCTCGGCGGCGAGCTCCCCAACGGAGCGGAGGAGGCGAAGGTCAGCCCCGCCGGCGTTCGAGGCACGGGGTTCGGGGCGGAGCCCCGACGGGGTCTGGGGCTGAGCCCCGGTTCCGGGAAGAGGCGGGGTGGGGAACAGATCCGCCCGGGTGTCCCCGAAGCGCGCCGCCAGGACCTGCTCCAGCGCCGTCGGCAGCAGCTCGGCCATCCGCTCGTCCGCGACGGCCGTCAGCTCCTGCCACGTCGTCGGCCGCTCCCGTACGAGCAGTAGCGCACACCCCACGCGGACCAGCGCGCCCACCGCGCCCGCCGGGTGGTCGGCAACCTGCTGCCAGACCCTTTCACGCAGGGGGACTTCGGCCAGTTTGCCCTGGTCGCGCAGCCAGCGCTCGATGTCGGCGAGGGCGAAGGACGGACTTGTCTCGGTACCGCCGACGGGCTTGGGGAAGTCGGCGTGCCGGCGCCGCCAATTGCTGACGGCGGCTCGGCCGACCCCCGCGAGCCGTGCGATCCCGGCAGCGGTCACCTCTGCTGCGTTCTCCGGCACCCGGCTGACTCCCCTCGTCCTTACCGCTGCTGAGGCGCCGATCCTACCCGGTGAACGGAACAGCCCACTTCACAGCTGGCTTCTGAAGCGTTCACAGTTTACTGGTTGACTCGGTTCACAGGCTCTGGTCTTATTTGAGCTGTCGTCACAACGGAGCTCTCGAAATGAGCCCGCAACGCACTCCCGGGGGGACACCCATGTCGCAGTACACGCAGCAGCCGCAGCCTCAGCCCGACCCGCAGCAGCCATACGGCCCGGGGCAGTACGCCATGGGCAACCCGGCGCGCAACGGCCTCGGGACGGCCGCCCTGGTGCTCGGCATCATCGGCACCGTCACCGGTTTCATCCCCTTCCTGTTCTGGCTGGGCTGCATCCTGGGCCTGCTCGCCCTGATCTTCGGCCTCTTGGGCCGGGGCCGCGCCAAGCGCAGCGAGGCCACCAACAAGGGCGCCGCCACAGCCGGAGCCGTACTGGGCCTGGTCGCGATGATCGTGGGCGTGGCCGTCGGTGTGGTGACGGTCAAGGCCGTGGACGACGCGGTCGACGACATCAACAAGGTCACGGAGAACACCGCCCCGAAGGACGCCTCGCCCGGGGGCAAGGGCGGTGCAGGCGACAAGGACGCCGGCGATGCCAAGGGCAAGGAGACCGAGAGCCTCGCAGCCGGTGACACGTCGATCTACGACGACGACGTGAAGGTCACCGTGTCGGCGGCCAAGTCCTTCTCGCCGGGCGAGTTCGCGATCGGCCACACCGCGGGCCACAAGGCCTACCGGGTCACGATCGTCATCGAGAACGGCGGCAAGAAGAAGTTCGACGCGAACCTCGTCGGTGCCGACGCCCGCGCGGGCAAGGACGGTGTGACCGCCGAGCAGATCTACGACGGCAAGGTCGGCAGCGGTTTCAGCGGCACGATCCTGCCCGGCAAGAAGGCCAGCGTGCAGTACGCCTTCGACGCCCCGGCGGACGCGAAGAACCTCACAGTCGAGGTCACGCCGGGTATCTCGTACAACCCGTCGCACTGGGAGCTGACGCTCTGACCGGCGGGTCCCGCCGCCCCTGACGGCCCCTGCCCGCCGAGGGACGTCCCCCCGCGCCCCGGCTCCTCAGCCTCCCCCTCCCCTTTCCCCGAACGTCTCTTCCTCCTCGGAGAACCTCATGTCTGTCATCGCTCCGCGCCGCCTCAAGCCCATTGCTCTGGCCGCCCTGTGCACCACCCTCGCGCTCGCCGCCACGGCGTGCGGCCCCTCCGACGGCGACAGCCGGGACACCAAGGGCGCGCCGGCCAAGAGCACGAAGGCCGAGGAAGGCGCGTTCCCGGGACTGTCCGGCCCGAAGATCGCCAACAAGGCCTTCAAAGCGACCAAGACGGCCACCTCGGTGACGGTCGACTTCGCCGCCCGGACGACGGACGGCAACCTGAAGGCGTACATGTCCATCGACTCCAAGGGCGACTGCAAGGGCACGCTCTCCACGGGCGAAACCGGCACGGCCGAGCTCATCAGGATCGGCGACAACGCCTACATGCGCTTCGACGAGGCATTCCTGCGCAGCCAGAACGAGGGCGGCTCGCCCGAGGAGACCGCGGCGGTGCTGAAGATGCTCAAGGGGCGCTGGGTGAAGTCGGACGCGTCGTCGCCGGACGACAAGGAGCAGCTGGAGTTCTGCGAACTGAAGACGTTCCTCGGGCAGTTCGAGGAGGGCTTCAATCTGATGCGCCGGGGCGAGACGACGACGGTGAACGGCCAGAAGGCGCTGACCCTCACAGAGAAGGACGGCGCCACGAGCTACAAGGTGTACGTCGCGACGGAGGGCGAGCCGTATGTGCTGAAGGTGGAGCAGAAGGGCGGCGAGGAGCCGGGCACGATCACCTTCTCGAAGTTCAACAAGCCGGTGGGCGCGACGAAGCCGGCGGCCAAGGACATCGTGGACCTCGACAAGGAGTCCCAGTAGGCCACGGGTCCCGCCCGGGCAGGGGGGCTACCGGGGCACCGGCACGGCCGACACCCGGGAGGATCAGCCGCCGCACTGCGTGAGCATCGCCTTCTTGTCCGCCGCGGTCACGGGCAGTTCGTACTTGACCGCCACCTGCGCCACCCGTACCGCGTACGCGCAGCGGATCCTCTTGTTCGGGGGCAGCCAGGACGCCGGGCCCGAATCACTCTTCGAGCTGTTGGCGCGGCCCTCCACGGGCAGCAGATTCAGCGGGTCGTTGGCGAGTTGCTGACGCTTGGCCTTGTCCCAGCGGGCCGCGCCCATCTGCCAGCCGTACGAGAGCGGAATGACATGGTCGATCTGGACGGCGGAGGCCTTCTGCTTCCGCCAGTCGATGACGGTGCCGGTGTACGGGTCGTTGAGGGTCATCGCGATGACGACGCAGTCGGAGCCGGAGCGGTAGCGCAGATCCCGGCCGTCGCGGGCGAGCAGGTCGTTCCTGGTGTCGCAGCCGTTGCGGGCCAGCGGGACGCCGTCGGCCGTGTCCAGCCAGGCGTGGCCGAAGCGGTCACGGGCGTACCCGGTCTTGGGCCCGCGGCCCTTGGTGGCCACCTTCTCGATCAGGGTGCGGGCGGCGGCCCGGTCCTGTTCGGAGGTGAGGGCGGCGAGGCCGGGCTTGGTGCCGTCGGGGTTGGCGAGCGGGCTGGTCCCGGTGGCGGGTGCGGCGGCGGAGTTCGTGGCTTTGGCGTCGCCGGGCAGCCCGGTTCCGTCGCAGGAGGAGAGCAGTGCGGTGGCGGCGACGGCCGCCAGGCCGCCGGTGAGCGCGCGCGATATTCGGACCCCGAGTCTGTTCACGTCCGTAGGTTACTGACACCGGCCGCCCCAAGTCCTGTACGAAATAGCCGCTTTCATGACGCTTTCACGCCGCTTTCATGTCCCTGTCGACCGCACCAGGGGCATCGCCTGGCGCAATGCGGAGGGGGCGCGTAGCGTCGAAAGCACCCTTGTCCTCTACGGAAGGACGTACACATGGGGACGCCGACAGAGCAATAGGTCACACATACACACGCACACCCACCGCCCGCGGAGCCGAGCCGGCCCCCGCGGGCGGTGTCGCGTATCCGGGCCCACCCCTCCCGCTCACACCTTGCCGATGCCGAGGGTGTTCTCGCCGGGCATCAGCCCTGTGCCCAGCACCTCGACCCAGAACGGCCCGAGCAGATCGGCGAGCCGGTCGCGGGCCTGGTCGCCGAGCGCCGCCCAGGGGGCGGCGGCCAGTGCGTCGGTACGCCGCTCGACCTCGGCCCGCAGCGCCCGCCCGGCTTCGGTGACCCTGCCGTCGGGGTCCAACAGCCCGCGCCCGGCGAGCCGTTCACGCGCCGCGCCCCACTCCTCCTCGCTCCAGCCGCGGCTCGCGAAGGTCTTCTCCGGGGCCGCGCCGACGGCCGCGAAGGAGACCAGCGCCTCGACCGGGTCGATCCCGGCGGCCAGCAGGGCGGTGAGATGCCCGTCCCCGCGGTGCTCGCGCAGGATCGTAGCGGCCTGCCAGAGCACGAGATGCGGCTCGTCGGGCCACGCGAGCGCGGCATTGGCGGCGGCGAGCGGCCGCCCCGCGGCGTTCACAGCCTCGGCCGCCCTGCGCGCGAGGGCGGCGGCCTCGGCGAGTTCGGGACTGTCCACCGCGTCACCGAGGATCGCGCGGTACGCCCGGTCGACACCGCGCATCCGGGCGGCGAGCACTTCGTCCGGTGCGGCGATGTCCCACGCGGCGGGGATGTGCTGGGCGACCTTGTGCAGGCTGAAGCTGTAGAACGCGGAGGCCACCTGCCCGGCCCCGGGCGCCCCGAGCGGCGCGGAGCGCAGGGCGAAGTAGCTCGGCCAGCGCTCGTCGGTCTCGTATCCCAGCGCGGCGAACTCCTCGAAGACCTCGGGCGCGTAGTAGACGACCGCGTGCAGGGGCTCCAGGAGGTGCCACATCTGCCGTACTCGTCCGTAGTCCTCGGCCATGACTCTTCCTCTCCTCGCATCAGCATCATCTTGACACTGGCTAGATTGCGCGCCCGCAGCGAACTTGTCAATGCCTAGATTCCGCGTAACCTGCTGACCATGACCAGTCAGCGCACCTACCACCACGGCGATCTACGACGGGCCGTCCTCACCGCCGCCCTCGATGTCATCGCGACCGAGGGCCCATCCGCCCTGAGCCTGCGCGACCTGGCCCGCCGCGCGGGCGTCTCCCACGCGGCCCCGGCCCACCACTTCAAAGACCGCGCAGGCCTGCTCACGGCAATCGCCACCGAGGGCTACGACCTGCTGGGCACGACCCTCGCCGAGGCGGCCGGCCTGCGCGAACGGGGCGTGCACTACGTACGCTTCGCCATCGACCACCCCGCGCACTTCCAGGTGATGTTCCATCCCGACCTGTACCACGCGGACAACCCGGACCTGCTGTCCGCGAAGGCCCGCACGGCCGCCGAACTCCGCGCGGGCGTCGAACAACGCAGCCCGGACGAGGACTCGGCCCTGATGGGCGTCGCGGCCTGGTCGATCGCCCACGGCTTCGCCACCCTGCTGCTGAGCCACAACCTGGAACGCACGATGGGCGACCGCGACCCGGAGGACGTCTTCCGCGCCCTGACGGGCCTGACGTTCAGGGCGTCCTGACCCGGCCCCACTTCACGTTCCCGAACTGACGCGGGAATAGCCGAAGTCGATCTCCGCTTGAAGGTGTCGCGTGCACGCGATCACCGAGATGAGCTTCGGCAATACAACAAGGGGCGGGTACATGAGATCGACGAACTCCATACGGCGCACGGGGGTTGCGCTGCTCGCGACGGCAACCCTGGTCGCGCTACCGGTCGTTGGCACGGGAGATCTGGCCGGCGGCTCCGGCGCCGCAGCGGTTGAGTACAACGGCGGTGCCTGGCGGGGTGGTTGGGCTGCTTCGCCGCAGGCGCCGACCTCCCCCTTCGCTCCGAACTGGTCGGAGCAGGGCTTCTCGAACCACACGGTCCGGCAGGTGATCCGAGTCAGCACCGGCGGCACCAAGGCCCGTATCGAACTGTCCAACCGCTACGGCAAGACCCCGCTGCGGATCACCGGAGCGACGGTGGCCCGCACGGACAAGGGCGCCACGGTGCAGGCAGGTTCGCTGCGTCGGCTGTCCTTCGGGAAGGGACGGTCCGTCACGATCCCGGCGGGCGGCACGGCGTTCAGTGACGGAGTGCCGTTCAAGGTCGAGGCCCTGGAGTCGGTGACCGTCACGCTGTATCTGGCCGGGCCGACCGGACCCGCCACCTTCCACCACTTCGCCTCCGCCGTCGCGAGCTACCGGGCACAGGGCGACCACCGTTCCGACAGTGACGGCGCGGCGTTCAAGGAGACCAGCGAATCCTGGTACTACCTCTCCGGCGTCGAGGTCTCCGGCGGCCGGGCCGCGCGCCGGGACGGTGTGGTGGCCTTCGGCGACTCCATCACCGACGGCGTCGGCTCCACGGCGAACACGAACAACCGTTACCCCGACAAGCTGGCGGAGCGCCTCGCGGCGGCCGGGCAGGCGCGCAGCGTCCTTAACCACGGGATCGGCGGCAACCAGGTCGTCAACGACACGACCTGGGCCGGGGAGAAGGGCATCGCCCGCTTCAAGAAGGACGTGCTCAGCGAGCCGGGCGTGGGCACGGTCATCGTGCTTGAGGGCATCAACGACATCGGGGGCAGCTCACCGGCCTTCCCGGGCGGCCCGACCCCCGAGGTTTCGGTCAACCAGCTGATCGAAGGCCACCGCTCGCTGATCCGCCAGGCACACGCGAGGGGCATCAAGGTGATCGGCGCGACCCTGACCCCCATCAAGGGCTCGTTCTACGACATCTCGGACAATGAGGCTCGGCGCGACGCGGTCAACGACTGGATCCGCACCTCTGGTGAGTACGACGCCGTGGTCGACTTCGACCGCGCCGTGTCCGACCCCGGGGACCGCGACCGCATCCTCCCCGCCTACGACTCGGGCGACCATCTGCACCCGGGCGACTCCGGATACCGCGCGATGGCTGAGGCCCTGGATCTCGACACGCTCTGACCTCCGCCCGGCCAAGCCCGAGGCCGGACATACCACCGTGGTATGTCCGGCCTCGGGCCGTCTACGGCCGTCGCCGTCAGGCGATCGCGCTACGACCCCAGGATCGTCGTCAGGAACTCGCCCGTCCACGCCAGCAGTTCCCGCCCCACCACCGGCTTTCCGCCGATCTTGCCCGCCGTCGGGCGCGGCACCAGGATCTGGCGGGTCGGGGCCTTGATGACCGTCCGCGGGTAGAGGCGCTTCAGGCGCAGCTCCTGCGACTCCCGCAGTTCCACCGGCGCGAAGCGGATGTTCGGGCCCTGGAGCACGATCTCGCCCACCCCGCAGGCCCTCGCCAGCATGCGCAGGCCCGCCACCAGGAGCAGGTTTTCGACCGGCTCGGGGAGTTTGCCGTAGCGGTCGGTGAGTTCTTCGCGGACCGCCTTGACGTCCGCCTCAGTGTTCGCCGAGGCGATCGCGCGGTAGGCCTGGAGGCGCAGCCGCTCTCCCGGGGCGTAGTCGTGCGGGACATGCGCGTCGACCGGGAGCTCGATCTTGACCTCGAGTGCAGGCTCCTCCTCCACGCCGCCGTCGACGGCGGCACGGTAGTCGGCGACCGCCTCGCCCACCATGCGGATGTACAGGTCGAAGCCGACGCCCGCGATATGGCCCGACTGCTCGCCGCCGAGCAGATTGCCCGCGCCGCGGATCTCCAGGTCCTTCATCGCCACGTACATGCCCGCGCCCATCTCGGTGTGCTGGGCGATCGTCGCGAGACGCTCGTGAGCCGTCTCCGTCAGCGGCTTCTCCGGGGGGTACAGGAAGTACGCGTAACCGCGCTCGCGGCCACGGCCCACGCGGCCGCGCAGCTGATGGAGCTGCGAGAGACCGAAGTTGTCACCGCGCTCCACGATCAGGGTGTTCGCGTTCGAGATGTCGATGCCGGACTCGACGATCGTCGTGGAGACCAGGACGTCGAACTTCTTCTCCCAGAAGTCCACCACGACTTGTTCCAGAGCCGACTCGTGCATCTGGCCGTGAGCCGTTGCGATACGGGCCTCCGGGACGATGTCGCGCAGCCTCGCAGTCGCCCGGTCGATGGATTCGACCCGGTTGTGGATGTAGAAGACCTGGCCCTCGCGCAGCAGTTCACGGCGGATGGCCGCGCCGAGCTGCTTCTCCTCGTAGGGACCGACAAAGGTGAGGACGGGGTGCCGCTCCTCCGGCGGGGTGGTGATCGTCGACATCTCACGGATGCCGGTGACCGCCATTTCGAGCGTACGGGGAATGGGGGTGGCCGACATCGTCAGGACGTCGACGTTGGCGCGCAGCTTCTTCAGCTGCTCCTTGTGCTCGACGCCGAAGCGCTGCTCCTCGTCGACGATGACCAGACCCAGGTCCTTGAACTTCGTCTCGGACGAGAACAGCCGGTGCGTGCCGATCACGATGTCCACCGCGCCGTCCCGCAGCCCCTCCAGCGTCGCCTTCGCCTCCGCGTCCGACTGGAAGCGGCTCAACGCCCGTACGTTCACGGGGAATTGGGAGTAGCGCTCGGAGAAGGTGCCGAAGTGCTGCTGCACGAGCAGGGTCGTCGGGACCAGGACCGCGACCTGCTTGCCGTCCTGAACGGCCTTGAAGGCTGCCCGTACGGCAATCTCCGTCTTTCCGTAGCCGACGTCGCCGCAGATGAGGCGGTCCATCGGGACCGTCTTCTCCATGTCCTCCTTGACCTCGGCGATGGTGCTCAGCTGGTCGGGAGTCTCCACATAGGGGAAGGCGTCCTCGAGCTCCCGCTGCCAGGGGGTGTCCGCGCCGAAGGCATGGCCGGGCGCCGCCATGCGGGCGGAGTAGAGCTTGATGAGGTCGGCCGCGATCTCCTTCACGGCCTTCTTGGCGCGCGCCTTCGTCTTCGTCCAGTCCGCGCCGCCGAGCCGGTGCAGGGTCGGGGCCTCGCCGCCGACGTACTTGGTGACCTGCTCCAGCTGGTCGGTGGGGATGTACAGCCGGTCGCCGGGCTGGCCGCGCTTGGCGGGGGCGTACTCCACGAGCAGATACTCGCGGGTCGCGTTCTGCACCGTACGCTGCACCATCTCGATGTAGCGGCCCACGCCGTGCTGCTCGTGGACGATGTAGTCGCCCGCCTCCAGCGTGAGCGGGTCGATCGTCTTGCGGCGCTTGGCCGGCATCCGCTGGCCGTCCTTGCCGGCCGCCTTCTGGCCGGAGAGGTCCGTCTCGGTGAGCACGGCGAGCCTCAGGCCGGGGTCCACGAAGCCGTAGTCGATCGAGCCGCACGCCACATGCACGACAGACGGCGAGATCTCGGCGAGATCGGCGTCGAGGCGGGCGGGGATGCCCTCGCCGCCCAGGACCTCGACCGTGCGGGACGCGGGACCGTGGGCCTCGGTGACGAAGACCGTGCGCCAGCCGTCCGCCAGCCAGCCCTTGGTGTCGGCGAGCGCGCGGGCGGTGTCGCCTCGGTAGCTCTCCGGGGCGTGCATGCCCAGCTTGAGGCCCGCCGACTCGTCGGCTGATGTCACCGCGTCCGACAGCTCCTCGTCGGCGGCGAACGGGGATACGGACCACCACATCATCCCAAGTTCGCGCGCCCGGTCCCGTACGTCCGCGATCCCCCACAGCGAGGCCGCGGCGACGTCGATCGGCGCCTCGCCTCCGCCCGCCGTCGCCGCCCAGGACGCGTGCAGGAACTCCTTGCTGGTGGCGACGAGGTCCGCGGCCCGGGTCCGCACCCGCTCCGGGTCACAGACCATGGCCATCGCGTCCGCGGGCAGGACGTCGAGCAGCAGTTCCATGTCGTCGACCAGGACCGGAGCGAGGGACTCCATGCCCTCGACGGCGATGCCTTCGGCGATCTTGCCGAGCAGTTCGCCCAGCTCGGGGTGCTCCTCGGCAAGGGCCGCGGCCCGCTGCCGTACGTCGTCCGTCAGCAGCAGCTCACGGCAGGGCGGCGCCCACAGCCCGTGCTCCGCCACCTCCAGCGAGCGCTGGTCCGCGACCTTGAAGTACCGGATCTCCTCGACATCGTCGCCCCAGAACTCCACCCGGAGGGGGTGCTCCTCGGTCGGCGGGAAGACATCGAGGATGCCGCCGCGCACGGCGAACTCGCCGCGCTTCTCGACCAGTTCGACCCGGGAGTACGCGGCGGCCGCGAGGCCGTCCACAATCTCGTTGAGGTCGGCCTGCTGCCCGGTGCGCAGAGCCACCGGCTCCAGCTCGCCGAGCCCCTTGACCTGCGGCTGCAGTACGGAACGGATCGGCGCGACCACGACGGAGACCGGGCCGGCGCTCGGGTCGTCCTTCGACGGATGGGCCAGCCTGCGCAGCACCGCGAGCCTGCGGCCCACGGTGTCGGAGCGGGGCGAGAGCCGCTCGTGCGGCAGCGTCTCCCAGGAGGGGTACTCGGCGATGCCCTCCTCGGGCAGCAGCGAACGCAGCGCCGCCGCCAGATCCTCCGCCTCCCGCCCGGTCGCGGTGACGGCCAGCACCGTCCGCCCGGTCTCCCGGGCGAGCGCGGCCACAGCGAAGGGACGCGCGGCGGCCGGGCCGACCAGGTCGACATGCATACGGTGACCGTCACCGGCAGCCTTCACCGCTTCGGCGAGCGCCGGGTCACGTACGACGGTATCGAGCAGACCGTGCAGGCTCATGAAGGCTTCCATCCGGGGCGAGACTGGGCGGGGGGTGGGCAACGCGAACCGCCCGACACGTCGAACGGGCCGGGGGTCTCCAGCGTACGACGTGCGCGCTGCCCCTGCCGCCCGGTTCCACACCGGCCCCCACTACGGCGCAAAGGCCCGGCCCCGGGGTGTTTGGAGGAACACCCCGGGGCCGGGCCCTTACCGTAGCGCCCCCGCCGCTACTCCCCCGTTTCCCCCGCTACTCCGTGGCGATCGCGTTCAGCACATTCATCCGGCCCGCCCTGAACGCCGGCACCAGGGCCGCGAACAGGCCGACGAACGCCGAGGCCACGAAGACAGTGATGATCGTCGGCCACGGAATCTCCAGGACTCCCAGGCCCTCCAGCGCCAGCAGCTTCTGGGCCGCCGTGCCCCAGCCCATGCCCAGGCCCAGTCCCAGCAGGGCACCGAAGAGGGCGATGACCACCGACTCCAGGCGGATCATGCGGCGCAGCTGGCGGCGCGAGAGGCCGATGGCGCGCATCAGGCCGATCTCCCGGGTCCGCTCGACCACCGACAGGGCCAGGGTGTTCACCACACCCAGCACCGCGACGATGATCGCGAGCGCCAGCAGGCCGTAGACGATGTTCAGCAGCTGACCGATCTGGTCCTTCAGGTCCTGCTTGAAGTCGGTCTGGTTCTGCACCTTGTACTGCGGGTACTTGGCGACTGACGCCTTCAGGGCGGCGTACGCCTCCTTCTCCTTGCCGTCCTCCGCCTTCGCGAACATGATCACGTTCTTCGGCATCTTGGCGGCCGGGACGTACTGCGCGGCGGTCGTGATGTTGGTGTACATCGCGCCCTTGTCGACGTTCGTGTCGTCGGAGGTGATCGCCGCGATCTTCAGCTCGGCGGTCCGGCCGTTCTTGAACGCGACCTTGATCGTGTCGCCGACCTTCAGGCCGTGGTCCTTGGCGTAACGGTCGCCCACCGACATCGCGTCCTTGCCGTACGCCGCCGAGAGCTCGCCCGAAACCGTCTCGCGGCGCAGATCCTGCGCGTACGTCGGGTCGGCGGCGACGAGCTCCTCGTCCTCCGTCCTGCCGTCGGGCGCGGTCAGCTTCGCCTCCACACCCCTGTAGTTGGTGACGTGCTCGATGTGCGGCGCCGTCTTCAGCGCCTTCTCGACCTGCGGCATGATCGGCTGGTTCTTGCCGGACTGGATGATGAAGTCCGCGCCGACCGACTTGTCGAGCTCACTGGTGGCCGAGGCCACCATCGAGGAGCCGACGACCGAGAGGCACGCCACCAGCGCGAGGCCGATCATCAGGGCGGCGCCCGTCGCGCCGGTGCGGCGCGGGTTGCGCAGCGCGTTGCGCTCCGCGAGGCGGCCGACCGAGCCGAACATCCGCAGGACGACCGCACTGATCGCCCGCACCACGACACCCGCGAGCAGCGGGCCGATGACCACGAAGCCGATGAGCGAGAGGACCACGCCGAGGCCGAGGAGCATCGAGCCCTCCTTCGCCTTGTCGGCCTGGGTGGCGACAAGGAGCGCGGCCGCGCCGCCGCCGGTGAGCAGCAGGCCGATCGCGGCCCGGATCCGGCCCGCCTTGCCGTCGGCCGGCGTACCGGCGTCGCGCAGGGCGGCCATCGGGGAGACCTTGCCGGCCCGCCGCGCCGGAACATAGGCGGCGAAGACGGTCACGACGATGCCGAGGGCGAGTCCGATAACCGGGGTCGTCCACTTCACGGTCAGGTCCTGGGTGGACAGATGCATGCCCATGGAGCCCATCAGCTTCATCAGTCCGACCGCGAGACCGACGCCGGCGCCGACGCCCGCGACGGAGCCGACGACACCCAGCAGCAGCGCCTCGACCAGTACGGAGCGGTTGACCTGCTTACGGCTGGAGCCGATGGCCCGCATCAGACCGATCTCGCGGGTGCGCTGGGCGACCAGCATCGAGAAGGTGTTGACGATCAGGAAGATGCCGACGAGGAGGGCGATCCCGGCGAAGCCGAGCATCGCGTACTTCATCACCTTGAGGAAGGAGCCGACGTCCTCGCGGCTGGCGTCCGCGGCTTCCTTGGCGGTCTGCAGCTTGAAGGTGCCGTCCAGAGTCTTGGCGACGTTCTGCTTGAGCTGCTCGTCGCTGACGCCGTCGGCGCCGGTGACGGAGATACGGGTGAACAGGCCTTCCTTGCCGAGCAGTTCACGCTGGGCGGTGGCGGTGTCGAAGTAGACGACGGCCGCACCGGGGTTGGTGACCTTGAAGGAGGCGATACCGGAGATCTTGGCGGTGAGGTCGCCGGTGACGGCGATGGTGCGCAGTTCGTCGCCGAGCTTCAGGTGGTGCTTGTCGGCGGTGTCGGCGTCGACCATCACCTCAGTGGGGCCGCGCGGTGCGTGGCCGGAGGTGATCTCCATCGCCTTGAGGTCGTTCGGGGTCCAGTTGCCGGCGATCGTGGGAGCGCCGTTGCTGGAACCCATGTCCTTGTTCTGGGAGTTGACGACGGTCACGCTCATGGAGGAGACGCCGCCCTCGGCGGACTTCACTCCGTCGGCCTTCGCCACCTGCCCGACGAGCGAGGCGGGCAGCGACTCGGGCTTGCCGGTCTTCGGGTTCTCGTCGTCGTCGGAGCCCTTGGGGCTGACGGTGACATCGGACGCGGTCGCGGCGAAGAGCTTGTCGAAGGTCGTGTTCATCGTGTCGGTGAACACGAGCGTGCCCGAGACGAAGGCCACCGACAGCAGCACCGCCACGGCCGAGAGCGCCATTCGCCCCTTGTGCGCGAAGAAGTTGCGCAGAGATGTCTTGAGTACGGTCACGACGTCCGCCCCCGCGCGTCGAAGTCCTTCATACGGTCCAGAACGGCGTCGGCGGTGGGCCGGAACATCTCGTCGACTATCCGGCCGTCGGCGAGATAGAGGACCCGGTCCGCGTACGAGGCGGCCACCGGGTCGTGCGTCACCATCACGATCGTCTGACCGAGCTCGTCGACCGAGCGGCGCAGGAAGCCCAACACCTCCGCCCCCGCACGGGAGTCGAGGTTTCCGGTCGGCTCGTCGCCGAAGATGATCTCGGGGCGGGCGGCGAGCGCCCTGGCCACGGCGACGCGCTGCTGCTGCCCGCCGGAGAGCTGGGTGGGCCGGTGCTTGAGCCGGTCGGACAGGCCCACCGTCTCGACGACCCGGTTCAGCCACCCGGCGTCCGGCTTACGGCCGGCGATGTCCATGGGGAGCGTGATGTTCTCCAGGGCGTTGAGCGTGGGCAGCAGGTTGAACGCCTGGAAGATGAAGCCGATCCGGTCCCGGCGCAGCTGCGTGAGCTTCTTGTCCTTGAGCTTGGTGATCTCGGTCTCGTCGAGGTAGATCTCGCCCGACGTGACAGTGTCGAGACCGGCCAGGCAGTGCATGAGCGTCGACTTGCCGGACCCGGAGGGGCCCATGATCGCGGTGAACTGCCCGCGGGCGATGTCGACGTCGACACGGTCGAGCGCGACGACGCGGGTCTCCCCGGAGCCGTAGGCCTTGACGACCTGCCGCCCTCGCGCGGCGACGGCCGTACGCCCTCCGGTGTCCCCCTGCTGGGGAGTGGTCACAGCCGTAGTCACGGTATTTCTCCTATGTCGGTGATCAGTGGGTGTCGCCGCGTACGGATACGAGTCTGTCGGCGGAAGCGGTCCGGCGCGCTGGTGCGCAGCGCAGTCTTGAACCGGGGGTTTTCCCCACCCCCCGGTGGTGCGGGCCTCAGCTGCGGCCGTAAGACCAAGCTAAGGAATCGACGGCCGCCTCCTCGTCGTCCCCGGGGACGAACGTCCCCTGGCCTGGAGTAAGGAGGAGCCCCTAGGGGGACTCCACCTCCGGGTGGACCGGCTTGGCTCGAGCCTGCACCCTCCCGCTGCGTGAGGCACAAGTGAGAAGGTGTTCCGGGAAATAGATGCAGGGGGAAAGGATTCCGGGTGAGCACGGGACGTTCTGACGATCCGGAGGGGATACGGGCCGCGGGGGCGACGGGGTCCGCGGGGCAGGCCGCCGGGTCCGCCGGGCCCATAGCGGGGTCCGAAGGGTCCGCAGGGCGGGCCGCCGCCCCTGGCACGGCCATTCGGGTGAACGGGACCGGGACGGGGGCCGCCGGGGCACGGGGGCGCGGGCCGGTCGTGGCCGCACTCATGCTCGGGATGGCGCTCGCCGCGCTCGACGGCACCATCGTCTCCACCGCCGTACCCCAGATCGTCGGCGACCTCGGCGGCTTCTCCGTCTTCTCCTGGCTCTTCTCCGGCTATCTCCTCGCCGTCACCGTCACCCTCCCCGTGTACGGAAAGCTCTCCGACACCTTCGGCCGCAAGCCGGTCCTGCTCGCCGGCATCGTCCTCTTCCTGGTCGGCTCACTGCTGTGCGCGGGCGCCTGGAACATGGCCGCGCTGATCGCGTTCCGGGTGGTGCAGGGGCTGGGCGGCGGAGCCCTCCAGGGCACCGTGCAGACCATCGCCGCCGACCTCTACCCGCTCAAGGAACGCCCCAGGATCCAGGCCCGGTTGTCGACGGTGTGGGCGGTTTCGGCGGTGGCCGGGCCCGCGATCGGCGGGCTGCTCGCCTCGTACGCACACTGGCGCTGGATCTTCCTGATCAACCTGCCGGTCGGCGCGGTCGCCCTCTGGCTGATCGCCCGCCACCTGCGCGAACCCTCCCGTACGCGACCGGCTACCCGCCCCCGGATCGACTGGCCCGGCGCCCTGACCATCTTCGCTGCGGGCACGCTCCTGCTCACCGCGCTCGTCCAGGGGGGTATCGCCTGGCCCTGGCTCTCCGTGCCCTCGCTCGCACTGCTCGGCGCAAGCGCGGTCCTCGTCGCCGTGGTCGTGGTCGTCGAACGGCGGGCCGCCGAGCCGATCATCCCCGGCTGGGTCTGGCGCCGCCGCACCATCGCCGCCGTCAATCTGGCCCTCGGCGCGCTGGGCCTGCTGATGGTCGCCCCGACCGTCTTCCTCCCCACATACGCCCAGTCGGTCCTCGGCCTCGGCCCGATCGCCGCGGGCTTCGTGCTCTCCGTGATGACCCTGAGCTGGCCGGTCAGCGCCGCCCTGTCCAACCACGTCTACAGCCGTATCGGCTTCCGTCTGACCGCGATCATCGGCATCTCCCTGTCCGCCCTGATCCTGCTGGCCTTCCCGCTCCTCCCCTTCCCGGGCGAGCCCTGGCAGCCGGCCCTGATCATGCTGCTGCTGGGCGGGGCGCTCGGCCTCTTCCAACTCCCGCTGATCGTCGGCGTCCAGTCGACGGTCGGCTGGTCGGAGCGGGGCACGACGACGGCGTCCGTACTCTTCTGCCGCCAGGTCGGCCAGAGCATCGGCGCGGCCCTGTTCGGCGCGGTCGCCAACGGTGTCCTCGCCTCCCGCCTGGGCGGCTCGGGCGACCTGGACTCGGTGGCGCACGCCCTGGCCGACCCGTCATCGACGACGGCCAGGGCGACGGACCAGCTGCGCCGCGCGGTGGACGCGGCGGTGGACTACGTCTACCTGGGCGCGGCAGCGGCGGCCGGAGTCGCGCTGCTGGTCCTGGTGTTCGTGGCGCCGCGCCGCTTCCCGGTCCTCGCCGACAAGCCGGAGGAGTAAGCCTCAGGCCGCGATCGGGTCCGCCGGGGTGAGGTTGTTGCGGCCGACCGTACCTCACCCCTCCGATATCCGGACACCTCGTCACCCGATCGTGTGGCGAGTGGAGTTGGGGGGTCGGGTTGGCTGGTTCCTTCTCCCGTTCCTCTAAGGAGCAGCGCGCCCAACTGGGACGCGCCCAACCGCGTCCCGGTGCCGACCTGCGCGAACGCGCCTGTGCGGACGTGGAGTTGATCAGCCGGAGTACCCGGCGCCATTCACCTCGGCGACGAACGCGGCCCACGCACCGACCGGGAAAACCAGAACAGGGCCGCGAGGGTTCTTGCTGTCGCGGACGGGGACGAGCCCCAGGAGGTTGTCGGCGATCTCTACGCAGTCGCCGCCGCCGCCATCACTGTAGCTACTCTTGCGCCACGCAGCGGATGTCAAGTCAGGTCGTATGGCGTGCATGCTCCGAAGCCCTCCATTGCCCGCCGGATCAAGGCAGTTGACGCATCAGGCGACAGCGCCCGGGCGTGCACAAGATCGTACCGATAGGAGTGCCGGGCCACTGCTGCCCTGTCTTCCACCAGCTCCCCGGAGTGTCCAGCCTCAAGGTAGGCCACATCCGGTGCGTTCTCGAATGACAACAAGGTCAGCGAGCCGCCCATGGCCGAATGCCCACCGGCGGCAAAGGGCAGAACCTGTACCTCGACACGGGGCCCCTTCGCCGCTTCGACGACGCGGGCCAACTGGTCACGCATGATCGCCGAGCCGCCTACGGGACGCCGGATCACCGCCTCGTCGAGCACGGCCCAAAACAATGGGGGTCGCTGTGTCCGAAGAAGGTCCTGTCGACGCATCCGAGCAGCCACCTTCTCTTCGATCTCCCCCTCTGTGCACCAGGGCTGGCCAAGGCGTAGCACCTCACGGGCGTACTCCTCGGTCTGGAGCAGGCCGGGCACGCTGTGCGCCATGTACTTGTGCATGGCGTTCGCCTTGGCCTCGTACGTCATGAACGTCCGTGCCCAGTCCGGGAACGGCGTCCGCCTGACATGGCCCCACAGGTCGGTCAGGTCGCCATCCGCACCCAGAAGCGCGTCCAGTTTCCTGTCGATGTCCTCGGGCGGCGTCTCGTTGCCCAGCTCGAACTGGGCGATCCGGCTATGGGCGATGGGGACCTTGCCGCCCAGCTCGCGCTGCGTCCACCCGGCGCGGACACGGAGCTTGCGCAGCTTCGTGCCGTACAGCGCGGCCAAAGACGCCGACGGATCAAGCTCCTTCGGTGCAGGCATCGCCGCCCCCCGTTTTCGCTCGCGCGCCCCGAAAACCGTTACCCCTAGTGATCGTAGCTCTACGCACCGATGCTCATCAGTGGAAGGTGTGAGCAACCACGGAAGGCACCGCAGACATGGGAACGGCTGAACACAGAGCGGCGGTTGAGCGGATCAAGGACGCCGAGGCGGCACGGGACGAACTGCGCGACACACTCGCTGCGGTCGGCGTCGTGCTGCCCTCGCTCGGACTGGACAACGCATCCCTCGCCCGCGACGTACCGCGGCCGCTCGTGGACCTCGGTCGCTGCAACCCGAGCGTCGTCCGTCAACTGGCGGCAGTCCTGCGGGGATCCGCGCCATGAGCGACGACGAACCCGAGCCGGACGAGCAGCGGGTGCAGGGCGACGCGGAGGCCGCACGCCGCGAAGAGTTGCTCGCCAAGGTGCGGGAAGCCAACAAGCAGAGCGCCGCCCGCCTCCGGTAGGACGAGAGGAACTCGAGTCGTGCAGATCGTCAGCGTCACCGCCGACGGGGTACGCAGAGGCGACGTGATCGCCGTGGGCGGCATCCCGCACACCGTCTGCGACGTACGAGAAGTGAGCGGGCGGCGCAAGCGACTGGAGTTCGCGGACGGCAACGCGTACGTCCTCGGCGCACGGGTCGCGATCCGCGTGACCCGTGCGCGCAGCGGCGGCGCCCGCCGGGTCCCGCCGGCGGGATAGTCAGCGCTCGCCACCGGCAGCTCAGCCCCGCCGCTCACCCGGGCAGCGGGGCGGCCGTGGTCCCACAGGAAGCGCGGCCGGCGCACTGCCCGGCCGGCGCAGGCGCCTCCGTCAGTTGAGATGCCAGAGCGCGCCGCCCGCGAGCACCATCACCAGGCCCGCGAAGGCCATGAACGCCCCCATCAGCCGTTGGTACCACGGCTGAGCCCACATCGTGGGCGATCGGTCCAGCTGCCCCAGCTGCGCCCCGCCCAGCAGGTAGCGCTGCCTGATGTTCTCGGCCCGCCGTGTAGCGATCCCCCGCACGTTGAACGCCCAGCTCGCACCGCACCACACCGCGACCAGGCCGCCCAGCACGAAAACGGCAATGAGCACCGGCGACGGCGCATGGACCCCGGCGGCCAGCTCCATTCCCTCGGTCACAATCCATTCTCCGTCCGGCTTGTGAATGACACGACCGGGCCGTCCACCGTGTCCGTCGCCTGCACATCAAAGCGTCGTTGCGGAAATTGCCGCCCCAGAGCGGCACGCCACGCAGTCGCGATCTCCTGGGCCAGGGAGAAGGCATTGGCCTCGGATTCGGGATCCTCGTCGATGTCGATGTGCAGCCAGAGCCTGAATTGATTCAAGGTGGCTTCGATCGACGCAACATCCCCCTTCAACGCCTGCCGCCACGTCCGAAAGTTGTCAGGATCGTACGCACGATCCCACAGAACGCATCCCTCCACCTCGACGAACTGCGGCAGAAACATGCGCGACATGGCGATCCATTCGGAAAGCCCTACGCGCTGAGAGAGGAAGTCCAGGTAATCGACATCGACACCCGAAGCCTCCGTCCATCTCTTGATCTGGGGGTCCTTCATCGGGTCCATCCGGTGTCCCTTATTGCGGCAATTCATCGGACCTGGCCGGTCGCGGCATTTTATCCCAAGTGAGGAATACCTGGCCCGTTTTGGGGTTTACGTTCTTGTGTGTTTCCAGGACATGGGGCGCTGGAACTCCGCCGTGTGGCTTGGAGTCCGGATCCACATCAACCCGCTTCAGCGGGAGCCCATCCTCGCCGTACACAGCATAGGCGGTCACGCTCCCGTCCTCCTTGCGGCGTACCAGGACTTCGCCCGGATCGGCCGACTTGGGGAAACGCCCACTGTGGGGGGTCGCCTGCGAAAGGTCTATCCCGCACTTGGGTGCAAGGCCGAGTGGGTCGGTCCAGCCCAGCGCATTCAAAACATACGCGTGATGGTTGTCCGCAGGCTCCAGGCCAAGCGGGTCGGGGCTGGCGTAGCGGGCGGTCTCCGGGTCGTAGTAGCGGAAGTAGTTGTAGTTCAGGCCCGTTTCCGGGTCGGCGTACTGCCCCGGGAAGCGGAGAGGACAGTCCACGGACGCCGTGTCCGTCGGGGCGGGGAAGTCCGTGCCCCAGAGCGTCGTGCGGCGCTGCCAGGCCAATTCGCCATGTGATGTGACTAGTTCGGTCGGCGTGCCGACGGCGTCCGTGACGACGGCGTGGAAGCGGGTGCCGTAGTCGGCCGAAGTGTCCTCGGCCAGCTTGGAGAGGAGGGATCCGCCCGGCTCCCGGACCAGTGGCTTGTGGTCGGTCTGGATGAGGGGGCGATGGCTGCCCGGGGCGTAGTCCCAGGTGGTGACCCTGCCGTCGGAAGCCTTCTGCTCTGCCAGGCGGGTGTCGTCCCAGCTGAAGTCCGTGCGCTCGGCGGCCGAGCCGTCGTCCGCCAGGCGCAGCTTGGCTATTCGGCGGCCGAGCGGGTCGTACGTGTACCGCCAGCGCGCGCCGTCCGGCGTAACCGCCTCGACCAGGCGGTCCTCCGCGTTCCAGGCGTACGTCCACGTCCGCTGCTGCCCATTGAGGAGCTTGCGGGTTTTGCGGATCAGGCGGCCCTGCGCGTCGTGCTCGTACGAGGTGCGGCCCGCGCGGCGGATGAGGGTGCCCTCGAATTCACGGTCGCCGGAAGACTCGTGGGCGGGGGCGGTGGCATGGGCGAGGTTGCCCGCCGCGTCGTATGCGTACGTCTCGGTCCAGCCTTGTGCCCGTACGCCCGTGACCCGGCCCATGCGATCGAGGTCGAACCGGCGGGTGCCCGAGGTCAGTTCGCGGATCTCGGTGAGGTAGCCGTCCTCGCGGTAGGCGTAGGCGCGGTGCTGGAGGAGCCGGTCCGCGTCCTCCGAGCGCGTCGTCAGCGACTGGGTGGCGAGGCGGTCGGCCGCATCCCAGGTCTGGCTGAGGGTGACGTCTTCACCAAGGCGGCGTTCCGTCTCGCGGCCCGCGGCGTCGTACGCGAAGGTCAGTGAACCTGCGTCCGAACGGAGTTCCGTGGGTCGGCCCGCCGGATCGTAGGTCCACTCCGAGGTGAGCCCAGACGGGGTGACCCGCTGGGTCCGGCGGCCCAGGACGTCGTACGCGTAGGTGGTCGTACGGCCGTCGACGGTTTCGGTGAGGGTACGGCCCAGCGCGTCCCGCTCGATGGCGACTTCCGCGTCCGCGCCCACCGCGCGGGCCAGATGGCCCGTCGGGCCGTATGCATACGTGGTGAAGTCACCGGCATCGGTCCGCTGCTCCGTCACGCGGGCGAGCACGTCCCGACTGAAGCGCAGCGTCTCGCCCGCGCCATTCGTACGCGACACCAGGCCGCCCGCCGCGTCGTGCGTGTACGCAAGCGTCCGGCCGTTGAAGTCGGTCTCCGCGACCAGACGACCCGCCTCGTCGTAGGCGTACGACCAGGTCAGGCCCTGCGGGTTGGTGACCCCGGTCAGCCGCATCTCGGTGTCGTACGCGAAGCCGTACGTCGTACCGTCCGGATCCGTCCGAGTGGCAGGGACGTCGAAGTGGGTGGCGGTGTGGCGGGTGACATTGCCCGCGGGGTCGGTGTGGGTGAGGGGGTTACCCTCCCCGTCCCAGGTCCAGCACTCCCGTGTGCCGTCCGCGTACTCGCGCCACTGCGGCTTGCCCTCGGTCGTCCAGCCCATGCGGGTGACATGACCCAGCGGGTCGGTCACTTCCACAACCCTGCCGAACGTGTCTCGGCGCACCGCCGTCACATGCCCGAGCTCGTCGGTCAGGGCGACGGGCAGTCCGGCGGCGTTCGGTGTGAGGGTGCGGGTATGGCCGAGGGCGTCCGTGACGGCGGACAGATGTCCCAACTCGTTGTAGCCATAATGAGTTTCAGCGCCCGCAGGATCGACGGTGGTCAGCAGGTTGCCCAGTTCGTCGTACGTGTGGCGCCAGGTCGCACCGCCGGGCTCGACGACCTCGCTCGGCCGGCCGAGCGTGTTGTAGTCGGCCTGGGCAAGGGACCCGTCCGGAAGGGTGAGCGCGGTGAGGTTCCCCGCCTCGTCGTACGTGTAGCGCGTCGTACGGCCCAGCGGATCCGTGACCGAGAGCGGCCTGTCGCCCCTCTCGTGCCAGTCGGTGCGCGTCGTGTGGCCGAGCGGGTCGGTCTCCTCCACGACCTGGCCCTCGGAGTTGTAGCGATGCGTGGACCGTCGCCCGAGCGAGTCGGTGTACGTCGTCGTGCGCGACTCGTCGTCGTAGGCGAGGGCCCCGGAAAGGAAGCCGTCGCTGCCCTCGGTGCGCTCTACGCGGCCGCGGGCGTCGTAGAAGTACGCAAACGAGGTGCCGTTGCGGTCCGTCCAGGAGGCGACCCGGCCTTCCGTGTCATACGTGAAACGCAGTGCCTCGTTACTGGAGTTGATGACTTCGGTGAGGTTGCCGGCCTCGTCGTAGCCGTAGCGCATCACGACCGTGCCGCCGCCGTTGTGCTGTGTCGGCTCGTACCGTGACGGGGTCTCGTCGAGCAGGCGCAGGGCGGTGATGCGCGGGCCCTGCGTGTCGACGGCCAGGTAGTAGCCGCCGGAGTGGCGCAGCCCGGTGGGGATGCCGTCGGATGTGCGTTCCACGTCGATGCGGGCGCCGTTGCGGTCCTGCCAGCTGTCCACAGGGAGGTGGACAGTTCCGAGCGTGTCCGAGGGAAAGGGACTGCTGAAACTTCGTACGACCCCGGAGACCGGGTCGGTGATGGTCATGACGCCGTCGGGCTTGCCGTCCCACTCCAGCGGCCACAGGGCTCCCTTCACCGGGAGAACGGGTTCACTCACCTGCGGCACCGGGTAGACCAGGCGCATGCCGTCGGCCGCGGCGAACACCACGCCCTCGGCGTCGAGTTGGATGCATTCGTCGAGGGTGGAGACCCAGGTCGGGCCGAAGCACACACCCCCGCGGTACGTGGACAGGTGGGTGCGCTCGAAGACCAGCGGGAGCGTCGCCGGGAGCGTGAGGTCGGTCTGCGTCATCAGCATGGCGCCGGTCGCCACGTCGATCGGCTCTCCGACGCACGGCGTCTTCTTGGCCGGGCGGGCCGCAGGCCCCAGTTCAACGAGGTCGGGCCGCAGAGTCGGCGGTCGCAGCATCAGGGGCGTTTCGTTGAACTTCCCGAACAAGCTCCCCTCGGCTCCGGCCTTCGCCAAACCGCTCGCCCCGCCGAACGCCCCGCCGTAGATCATGCCGTCCTTCGCCGCGGCATTGATCTCGTCCAGGCTGAAGCCCTTCTGCAGCCCGGTGGCTATCTTCATTGGCTGGGCTACGGCCAGGTCGACGGCCACCGACTCCACGCCGCCGAACGCCGCGGCGACCACGGCGCCCGCGGCGATTTCGGCGGCCGTGGTCGTGACGGCGATTCCCAGCGTGCCGGCGAGTTCGAGGATGGCTTCGGCGGCTACCGCCGCGGCGCCCGCCGATATGCCCGCCGTGAACCAGGCGAGCCCGAGGCCTGCCACGATGATGGTGGCGTCGATGGTGAGCTCTGTCTGAAGCTTGTTGATGGCGTCATCGACGGCGCCGGCGAGCTTGTCCAGCATCTCCGCCATCTTGCGGGCCGCCTTCGCTATGTCACTGAGCCAGCCCGCGTCCTTCCCCTTGGCGTAGCGCTTCCAGAACACCTCGAACGCGTCGATCGCCTCACCCTTGTTGTTGTGGATGAGGGATGCGGCCGCGTTGTTGACCGGGGTACGTACGTCGTCGACGGCACCGGCAAAGGCCCGCCAGGCATCGGCGGCCTTGCGCAGGGTGCCGGAATCGGCGTCGGGCCACCACATGCCGAGCTTGAGCAGGATCTCCTTGGCCTCGTCCTCGACGCTCACTTGGCGCCCTCGCCGTCGATCTTCGCCTTCGCCTTGGTGAACATACCGGCGATCAACTGCTCGTTGTCGACATGCCCGTCCGCCATGTCCGACATCGCCTCATGAATGCTGGTCAGTCCGAGGACGAGGATGCCGGCGGCCCGCTCGATGGCCTTCTGCTGGGGGTGGTAGGCGTCGTAGAACTTCTTGCCCGGCTCATCGTCTCCCCAGGGCGCACCAAGCCCGTCCAGGGTGGTGACCAGCGTCGTGAGCGCCTTGCTCAGGTTCTTGGCCTGCTCGTGGAAGACGGGCGCCGTCAACTTGATGTCGGCGGTATGGATTTCCAGGACCTTGCCGTCACTCTTGCCTTCGCCCACGCGACGCTCCCCCGTTGTCTTCACGCATTGCAAATCCCGACCCTAGAAGAGCTTGATCAAGATTTACCCATGTGACGACCACGCGAGGGTAATGGATGGCGCAGATGTACGAACGCGCCTTCGGTGCGGCCGGCCGTCGCTGCCGCCGTCCCATGCCCGCGCGGAGCCTCGGCGGGGCTGAGCCACGTCGCGGACCGCCTCAGCCCTCCGCCGCCGCGCGCCCCGTCAGGGTCGTCAGGCTGTTGCGGACGTGCGCCATGTGCGCCTGCATCTCCTCGCGGGACTCCTCGTGCTCCCGCAGCATCCGCTCTGTCTCGCGCGCGATCCGCTCCGCGCGGACCCCGGCCTCGGCGATCACCTCGGCGGCCCGCGCCTCCGCGTCCTCCTGGCCGTGGCGGACGTACTCCTCGGCTTCGGCGAACGTGCGCTTGGCCTCGGAGAGACCGGACTCGGCGTAGGTGGTGAGCTCGGCGTGGCGGGTGTCCAACTCGGCCTGGCGGTCGGCGAGTTCGCGTTCCATCGCCTCCCAGCGTTCGGCCTGTTCCCGCTCCAGGTCGGCCAGCGTCGCGTCGCCTCGCCGGCGCATCTCCTTCCAGGCAGCCACGACCTCTCCACGCCGTTCCTTCACCTCGCGGCGGGCCTCGATACGGGTCTCGTCGGCCTCCGCCTGCGCGGCGAGCAGGATCTGCTGGGCGCGCGCGTCGGCGTCCGCCCGTACCGAGTCGGCGTGCTCGCGTGCCGAGTCGCGGGTCTGCCGGGCCGCCTCTTCGGCGGCGTCGACCAGGGCCTGGGCCTCGTTCCGGACCGCGGTGCGCAGCTCTTCGGACTCCTCGACGGCCAGCGCGAACAGGTACTGGGCCCGGCGGCCGAGCGTCTCGTACGTCTGCGGGGCGAGCCCGGAAACGAACTCGCACAGGTCAGCCGCGTCCGCCTCCATCTCCTTGGCGAGGACGGTGAGCCGCGCGGCGCGTTCCCAGGCATCGTCGCGGTCCTGGGACAGGGAGGTGACATAGGCGTCGGTCTCCTCCATCGGGTAGCCACGACCCCGTACGGCGGCGAAGCCGTGAGGTGACACCGATGCAGCACTCATCCTTCGAGCCTCTCTCCGACATACAACGCGATTGGCGCACATCTTGCTGGATCGAAGGGAAGCACTCATAACGCGACACTCCACCCGAACATATCGGGCAGGATTGAGCAAAGAAGAAGTGAGTAAAGACAGGGCGCCCGGTCTGCCGCAGCAGACCGGGCGCCCCGGTGATCTCGTTACGTCGGCCCTACAGCAGTCCGTCCCACATCTGCTCCAGCAGCACCGACCACCAGCTCTCCGGCGACGCAAGCGCCGCCGGGTCGAGGGCGGCGAGCTGGGCCTGGAAGTCGACCGTCCAGCGGCCCGCCTGTTCCGGGTTGAGGTTGAAGCGCAGGCGCCACATCCGGCCGAGCAGGGCGAGGCAGCGTACGAACTCCGGCAGGCCGCTGTTCACGAACTGCGGCGCCACCGGCTGGCCGCCCGGGCCCGCCTCCACCGGGACCGCGACGATGTGCGCCGTGCCGTACTGGACGCAGATCGCGCGGCCGAAGTCGCTGCCCACCACCAGATACGAACCCGCGTCGGCGGCGGGCTGCACCTGCCGCTGGGCCGCGAGCTCGGCCAGGGTCGGGACGACCGGCTGGGCGGGCTGCGCCCAGAAGAACGGGTTGAAGTCGCCCGGCAGGCCCGCCCACACCAGCGTGGCCGCCACGATCTCCGGCACACCCTGACGCGAGACGGCCCGCTGGTCGAAGCGGCAGATGCCCTGCGGACCGAACGCGCCCGCCAGCTCCTGCGCGATCCCCTCCGGGGGGATCGGCGGGGCCGGTGCCATCTGCGGCAGCGGGGCCCGTACCGGCGCGGGGCGCGCCGGGCCGTCGGCGACCTGGTGCAACTCGCCCTGGTGCGCAAGGAGTTGCTGCATGCCTTGCTGGCGGGAGGCATGGTCCTTGCCGTACGGGGCGATCGAGGTGATACGCGCCTGCGGCCAGGTCTCCCGGATCATCCGCGCGCAGTACGCACCGGGCAGCTCGCAGGACTCCAGCTCGGTGTGCAGCTCCAGCACCTGCTGCGGCGGCACGTTCATGGCGCGCAGCTCATGCAGGATCTGCCACTCCGGGTGCGGAGTACCGGGCGCCGAGCGACGGATCAGCTGGGCCTCCGAGCCGTCGGGCGCGCGGTAGCGCAGCACGGCCTGGTAGCCGGGGCCGACGGTCGGCATGCCGGTCGGCTGCTGCGGATAGCCGTACGCGGGCGGCTGACCGCCGTGCGGCGGCTGCGGCGCATGCGGTACGGGACCGGGCGGCGGGCCAGGAGGAGCACCCGGCGGGCCGGGAGGCTGAGGCGCGCCGGGGCCCATCTGTGGGGGTCCGGCGAGCATGGTCGCAGCATGGTGCACGCCACCACCCGGCGGACCGGGGGGCGTCGGCGCACCGGGAGGACCGGGCGGCTGAGGCGCGGCCGGGCCGCCCATCTGGCTCGGGTCCGCAAGCATCGTCGCAGCGTGGTGAACTCCGCCACCGGGCGGGCCAGGAGGCGTCGGCGGACCGGGAGGCTGCGGGGCCCCCGGCGCACCGGGAGGACCGGGCGGCTGAGGCGCGGCCGGGCCGCCCATCTGGCTCGGGTCCGCAAGCATCGTCGCAGCGTGGTGAACTCCGCCACCG